>JAJZEY010000026.1 GCA_021805585.1 Planctomycetota bacterium | reverse complement strand
CATTCACTGGCCCACCTGCTGATTACCGAAATATCGCTTGAGTGCGGTTACAGTTCCAGTGCCATCCGGGAGCGCATCTGTGGTTCCGAGCGCACCGGTTACGGAATTTTACTTTACACCGGTTCCTCAGATTCCGAAGGCACGCTTGGGGGCCTTGTGGAAGCGGGCCGCCGCATTGCCCGGCAGATGCACAACGCCCTTGAATACGGCAAGCTCTGCTCCAACGATCCAGTCTGTGCCCAGCACAATCCAGAGGGGCGGGAATTTCAGCGGTATCTGCAAGGCGCGGCCTGCCACGGCTGCCTGCTGATCTCCGAAACATGTTGCGAACAATTCAACGACTTTCTGGATCGCTCGCTGGTGGTTCCCACCGTCGAGCAAGTCGGAGCAGAGTTCTTTCATGTGTAAGACAAACCGGTGCCGGCTACGGATGGCGATTCCTGAAGGATCGCGATTGGGCGGCAATAACCTTTCGATCCCGGTACCTTTTTTCCCACTGTCCAATACGCGAAATTCCTGAATCCTGTCATTATCCCCGCCATCCATCACTATAACTGTTTATGACCGCGCGCCGCGGAGACCCATTTCAGGAATCTCATGTCAGGAATCTTATGGTTGGACCTTACACCCAGCTTGGTTCAGATGCACGCCGGAGAATTTCCACCACCGGCCGGCAGGTGCTTGCCGGTGCCGGGGATGCCTGCTGTTGCACAACCGCCACCAATCCCTGCGCCAATGCGCCCAGCGCGATCGCTATTTTGAATTATTCCGACACTTATTTTTCCCCCTGCGCCGATTGTACCGCCGCACTGTCGGCGGATTGCACCTGGGACGGCACGTTTCAATATTTTGACGCAGCCGCCTGCACTTTTTCCAACGGCCAATGCTTTTCGGGGGCCAATGGCTGCTTTGCCTGCAAATTCCACGCCGTGCGCATGTGGCAATTCGATCCGCCGGGCGTCAGCAGCGTGTGGTACAACGCCGGCACGAACACATTCTTTATGCAAATCATTTGCCAAAACGCCCCCTCCGGTGGTGAAATAGTCTGGCAAGGGCAAAAGATTGGTGGTTCGTCATTCAGCGGAACCTACACCCGCACCGGCGGCTGTGATATCCGCGCCAATGTGGAGATTGCATGAAAACCCATTGTATTCATTGGAAAGATTGCAAAGTTACCGGCGGCGGATGTTGTGCGCTGGGCCGCTTTGGCGGCAAACCCAGCCATGGCATTTGCGCGATTTGCCCGGATTACGCCGGCCGCCCACGCGGACTTGGCGACTCGGTTCATCGCGTGGCTTATCCGGCCGGCCAATTAATTAATCGACTGACTGGCCGCAAACTTTTTGGCAACGGAACCTGTAACTGTCAAAAACGGCGAAGACGCCTGAATCAATGGATGGCTTTCCGGCAAAAGCCATGATCCGGCGGCCAGGACCCGAAGCCGCGGGTTTACGCCGCTAAAAGGCACTCCACCTTCTGACGATTATCGGCTATTATTGAAAGATTCAGCGGCCAATGCAGCCGCCCCGGTTTGCTATCCGGTTTGCTATCCGGTTTGCTAAAAAACGCTTGCCAACCGGCTTAATATTTGATTTGGAATCCGGAGATTTTCCGTTCATGGTCAGACGCCCCGCAGAACAACGCCGCAAAAAGCGATCCGCCCAACCCCAACCGCCGCCGGTGCGCCCGGACCCGGCGTCCCTGCAGGTGCTTAACTGGCCGGCACCTGTTTTGAAGCGGACCGCCCGCCCCGTAGCGGAAATTGACCCATGGATCGAACAGGTCATTGAACGCATGATAAGCCTCATGATAAACCATGAAGGCGTCGGGTTGGCCGCACCGCAAGTCGGCATTCCGCTGCGGCTGTTTATCATGTCCCCCACCGGAAAAGCTGAAGATGTGCGGGTCATTATCAATCCCATTATTTCCGAGCGGCAAGGTGAAGAAGAAAAAGAGGAAGGGTGTCTTTCCCTGCCGGAAATCCGCGCCAAAATCATCCGTGCAACGGCCCTGCGGTTGTCCGGTCGCGGACGCGACGGCACGCCATTTACCGAAACGCTGGAAGGATTTCCCGCGCGCATTGTGCAACACGAAAATGACCATCTGGACGGCATTCTTATTTTAGACCGCATGTCCACCCTGGCCCGCATGAGCCTGCGGCAAAAAATCCGGGCACTGGAAAAGGCCGCGGAAAGTGCGGAGGATGCGGGCTGATGCTTGTGTACCCCAACACATTGGCCACCGGAGCCGCCGGGCGTTTCCTTCAGCCAAAGCGGGGCTATATCGGCTTTCCACCCTGACCGCTCCGGCTATCAGCGGAATCATCAAAATCAGCCGCAACAATCGGCAGAAACTTCTATCGGAAAAACAATGAGTCTTGAAGAAATTAACCGCCGCCGCACATTCGCCATTATTTCCCACCCGGACGCGGGCAAAACCACGTTAACCGAAAAATTTTTGCTTTATGGCGGCGCTTTACACCTGGCCGGGTCGGTGACCGCGCGTAAAAATCAGCGGGCGTCCGCGTCCGACTGGATGGAGCTGGAACGCCAGCGCGGTATTTCCGTCAGCTCCACGGTTCTGCAGTTTGAATACAGCGGATTTCAAATTAACCTGCTGGATACTCCCGGGCATAAGGATTTTTCGGAAGATACCTATCGGGTGCTTACGGCCGTGGATGCCGTGGTCATGGTGATTGACGCCGGCAAAGGTATTGAATCGCAAACGCAAAAGTTGTTTGAAATTTGTCGGCGGCGGCATATTCCTATTTTTACCTTCATGAACAAGCTGGACCGGCCCGCGCTTGAACCCATGGCGCTGCTGGATGAATTGGAACGCGTGCTGGGCCTGCCGGCAACCGCAATCAACTGGCCGCTGGGTAACGGCCGCGATTTCCGGGGCGTTTTTGACCGGCAGGCCAAACAGGTTCATCTGTTTGAACGCACGCCGGGTGGGGCCTATCGGGCACCCGTGGCGGTGGCGACACTTTCAGACGCGGCCGTAGCTGAAAGCCTGCCGCCGAATGTCCATCAGAAGGTCGTGGAAGAACTGGACATGTTGGATGGCGCGGGTCATTCATTTAATCTGGAACAGGTCCGTCGTGGTGAGCTGATACCGGTGTTTTTCGGCAGCGCCATGAATAATTTTGGCGTTCAGTTGCTGCTGGACACATTTTTACAGCAGGCCAATCCACCGCAGCCGCGCCATTCCGGCGGAGACATTGTGCCATTGGACAGCCGATCATTCTCCGGCTTTATTTTCAAAATTCAGGCCAACATGGATCCCAGGCATCGCGACCGCATCGCTTTTTTGCGGGTATGCGCGGGCAAATTTTCACGCGATATGGTGGTCACCCATGTGCAAACCGGAAAAAAGGTGCGGCTGGCCAGCTCCCATAAACTTTTCGGCCGCGACCGGGAAACGGTGGATGAAGCGTGGCCGGGTGATGTGATCGGCCTGGTCGGGCATGACGAATTTGGCATTGGCGATACGCTGACGCAAGACCCGGCCATTCAATACACGGAAGTTCCGCGGTTTACGCCGGAATGCTTCGGCTTTCTGCATTCGCAAAGTTCCAGCCAGTTCAAGCGGTTTCGCGAGGGCCTTTCTCAGCTTTTGCAGGAAGGCGTCATGGGCACACTGACCACGCCGGACGCTCCCACCAGCACCCCGCTGCTTTCGGCCGTCGGGCCGCTGCAATTTGAAGTGGCGCAATATCGGCTGAAAAGTGAATATGGCGCTGAATCCCGCTTTGAGCGCGCCCGCTGGCAGATTCTTCGCTGGATCGCACCGGAAGTGCCATCCGAAGCGGTACAAGATGCGATTGCCAATTCGCAAACCGTTATGGCATTAAACGACCGGGGCCATCGGGCACTGCTGTTTGCCGATTCCTTCGCCCCGCGCTATTTTTCACGCGAACATCCCAAAGTGGTGCTGTCCGATACGCCGTATGACCTGGCCGCAACCTGAGGCTGGTGCCGTGCGGGCCGCGAATGTCACGTGCCGCGGTAGCACAGACATTCATGTCTGTGGTTTAAGTACAGGCAGGAATGCCTGTGTTAATTTGGGCAGTAGCAAAGCTGGGGGCGGCGATCCTGGCCGCCGGGCATTTCCGTCAGGCGATATGCCAGCCGCCAGGCTGTTCTTCCGCATTAACATTGACACCTTCACCCTTTCCGCCGGCTAAGGGTGCCCGCCGGCAAAAGCGGGAGCTTATTCTTGCGCAGGCCCATAATGCAACTTCCGGCTACGCTTCGTAACATGGGCATCCTGCCCATGCGCCGTTAATTTCGCGGCATGCGGGCGGATTGCCCATAGGCGTTAACTTAGTCGTTGAAAATCCCGCAAAATAGCGATAACGGCAGGCGGAGGGCAAACGAAAACCCTACAGTTTACGGCCCTTTTTAAAACCAGCCGCCTCCGCCGGAACGCTAGGTTAACGCTTATGGGCGGATTGCCCGCAATTGGCCGCGCACAATACGACCAAAGTGCCGGCGGGCTGTGCGCTGGCCGCCATTATTTATTTTGGCCTGGCCCTCAGCGTTTGTCCGGTCGAATCCGGCGAGTTATGGGGCCGCGCCACTGAACTTGCCCGCCGCATTTTCCAACGACGATAAATCCGGCGGCGGCAGGAAGGCAGGCTGCCGAACCTGTCGAACGCCGCCCAGCCACCCGGTTTCAGTCATTTGGAACCGGGCCGTGATTGCCAATCCGCGGCATGGTTGCTTATCCGCGGCGCAGGCCTGGCCCCGCTCCCAACGGCGATGGATGCCAACCGACAAGCAGCCGGCAAATCGACAATTTTAAACCAGGATTCGACTGCTTTCGCCGGAGATGCAATTTCAATAGCTTTTCCGTAGGATGCAACCTGTGGAAACGGCTTGGTCGGCTGCATCGTTGATAAGGTGCATAATTGGTAAGGCGTCTGGCGTTGATTGGCAAAAAAGTCAGTCTGAAACCTTTGACTAACCTGATTGTAACCTGGCGACTGCGCGCGCTCCAAAGGCTGGCCCGCTGGGGTATTCGGGAACAATCCATTCTGGTGGTGTTGGCCGGCGCTGTGGGGCTGACGACCGGCTGTGCGACCTGGCTTTTTGAACAGACCGTTCTGCTTATTCATCATTGGTATTACACGCCCCTGGTCTTGGCCACCCACGCGACCACACGCGCGGCCTGTTACATTCTGCTGCCGCTGATTCCCGCATTGGGCGGCATCGCCCTGATGATATGGCGGCGACTCTGGGGCCGGCAGCAGGAAAAACTTCATGGTTTGGCCGGCCTTCTTCATGCACTCAGCCGCGGTTCAGGCAAACTTAGAACCAGCCTGGGGCTGACCACGCTAATCGGCAGCAGTATCACGATCGGCAGCGGCGGGTCGGCGGGGCCTGAGGCCCCGATTGCCGTCATTGGGGCCTCCGTCGGGTCCATTGTGGGTAATTCCGTGGGCCTGAGTCGGCGGAATCTGCCGGTACTTATCGGATGCGGAGCCGCCGCCGGTATCAGTGCGGTTTTCGGAGCGCCCATCGCCGGTCTTATTTTCGCGCTGGAAGTTCTGTTGCGGGACTTTTCCGCGCGCACCCTTATTCCCATTGTGATAAGCTCGGTTATTTCGACCACCATGTATGTCGCACTCTCCGGCGGCGGCAGCCTGCATGGTCTGTTTCAGATGCCCTCGACAGGACCGCAATTTGTTTTTACTTTTCATGAATTGCCGTGGTATCTGCTGCTGGGAATGCTGTGCGGATTGCTGGCGGTCGCGTTTACGCGTTTTTATTTGCTGGTGGAAGCGGCGGCCGAAAAATTATCCAAACAGATCCATCGGTTCTGGATACCCGCCATCGGGGCCGGCCTTTCGGGCATTTGCGGTATCGCACTGCTGGTTTTGTTTGGTCACGATGCCTTTTTAAAAACCCGGTTCGGGGAAGGCTATATACCCATTTTCGGCGGCGGCTACCCGACCATTCTTCGCATGATCGACCCAAGCTGGTACACGCCGGCGCATACTTTTTCCGGCCACACCGTCGAATTAACGCTTTCTTTCCTGTTGGCTATTTGTGTCCTGAAAATCCTGGCGACTTCCTTTACCCTTGGCCCGGGCGGCTCGGGCGGCGTTTTCGCACCCGCGCTGTTTATTGGTGCCGCCGGTGGCGGGGCGGTGGGGGTGGTGTTGCATGGCTATCTGCCCTCGGCTGATCCAAGCACTTATGCGCTGGTTGGAATGGGCGCGATGCTGGCGGCTACAATTCAAGCTCCGCTTACCGCGATCATGTTGTTGTTTGAATTGACGCGCAATTACGCCGTGATGCTGCCGATTATGCTGGCCGCGGTGGCCGCAACCATCATTCAGCAGGTTCTGGTCGGGGACAGCCTTTATACGCTGCCGCTAAAAAAGCTCGGGGTGACGCTTGGCTCAGCCGTTGGCATGAGCGCGTTGCAGCGCGTCGGTGTGGATCAGTTGCGGCTTGCGCCTGCGGCCATCGCCCGGCCGGATGAAACGCTGTCCACCGTTCTGCACCGCAGCCATGCGGATAAAATAGATGACTTTGTGGTGCTGGATGCCCGCGGCGTGTATCTGGGATTGCTGACGATTAACGATCTGAAAACAGTTCTGCTGGAACCGGAAGCCGCGCCACTGTTGCTGGTGGGTGAAGTGCTGCGGTCGGATGTCACCCCGCTGAATTTTCATGAAACGCTGGAAGCCGCATTGGCGATGTTTTCAAAATTTGAAGTCTCGCATCTTGCCGTGCTGGATGACATGGCCGGTCCGGGTAAGCCACCGGCGCTGCTTGGTATGCTTTCACGAGCGGAATTAATGCGGCGTTATTATCAGGAACTCGGCTGACGCCCGCGTAGCGCCTTCGTACCTTAATATCCGCCAATACGCTATAATCGCGTGGGCGGGTATGTCGGAATTGTTTACGCACCCCTGAAATTCAATGCGGCGCGTTTTTGTACGCCGAAAATCCTGGGAATTTTTATGTTTATTGATGAAGCGGAAATTCAACTTCTAGGCGGTAACGGTGGCAACGGCTGCGCCGGCATGAGACGCGAAAAATTTGAACCGCACGGCGGTCCCGATGGCGGCGATGGCGGCAACGGCGGGAGCGTTTACCTGGAAGCCGTGGATGGAGTGGATACCCTGCTGGACATGGTGGGAAAGCACCACTGGCATGCCGGGCATGGCGAAGCGGGCCTGGGCAAGAAAAAGGATGGCCGTCGCGGGGACGATCTGATTATCCGCGTTCCGCCCGGAACACTTGTGTATGATTGCGACAGCGGTCTTTTGGTTGCGGACCTTACCCCGGCGGGTCGCAAGGTACTGATTGCCGCCGGCGGCAAAGGTGGCCGCGGCAACGTGCATTTTATGAATTCGGTGCGTCAGGCCCCCGATTTTGCCGAACCGGGCCAGCCCGGGCAGGCCCGCCGCGTGAAATTGCAGCTTCGGCTGATTGCGGATGTCGGGTTTATCGGCCTGCCGAACGCGGGAAAATCGACACTGCTTTCGCGGCTTTCAGCGGCACGTCCCAAAATCGCCGATTATCCATTCACCACACTTAAGCCGCAGTTGGGCATAGCCGAACTGGATGCCGATCGGCGTCTGGTGCTTGCGGATATTCCCGGCCTGATAGAAGGCGCGCATGAAGGTGCCGGGCTGGGCCTGGAATTTTTAAGGCACATTGAACGAACCCGGGTGCTGATTCATCTGGTGGATATTCTGCCGTTGGATGGCCAAAAACCGATTGACGCCTATCTGGCGATTCGCGAAGAACTTTTCCGGTACAGCCCGCGGCTGGCGACGAAGCCGGAGATACTGGTGGCCAATAAAATGGATTTAACCGGCGCGCCCGAAGCGCTGGCGGATCTGCGCACGGCATTGCCGGGCAGGCACATTCTGGCCGTCAGTGCGGCCACGGGAACAGGGCTTCGTCCGCTGTTGGAAGGCATCTGGCAAATCGTACAAAAGGCACCACGTAGTGCACCGTTTACGGACCGTCCACCGCTGATTCTTCCCCCGATTCCCAAAGCGGATGGCGGCGCGACGGAGGGTCGCTTTACCGCGCATCCGCCGGAATCACCCCAACAGCCCGGCAAGCTGCCGCCAGTTCCAGACGACCCGGCGCTGGTTGCGGAAATCGCCGCGATGAAAGCCGACGACCTGCGGAAGGGAAAATATTACCGGAAACCCAAAGCCCGCAAGCCGAAGTAGGCTTGAGATGGCCAGCCGGATAATCGCATCGGATACAAGTGCGTGCGATGGAAAATGAGTGGTGGGTCTAAGCGGCGTTGTGAATGCCCGCAGACAACCGGAGCGGTGGGCAACGCGCCCGGGCAAGCTGAAGGCGGGAAAATATTCGCAAATTTAAAACAAATGGATTTGTGGTTCAGTGGCCGCCGGGTATAATGGCGGTTCGATTTGGATGGGTGTTGGCCCATCCTTTGGCGTCCCTTTGGGAGCTTGACGTGCGGCTTTTGCGAAAAAATGAGCAGAGCAATGCGGAGGCATAAGTCTTACAGACTCACGCCTCCCATGCCGTCCTCCAGACGGGCGGGACACTTCTTTGTCCCGCAGGCGCACCGCGCGGTGTGTCATCACGAGGGTTTTGTATTCCCCTTGTTATGAGTCACACCGGTTCTGGTGTGGCACTGTATTTCCCCGTTGGGCGTTCCACGGGGACCCGGCCGAGAGCCATTGGCTGCTCGGATGGGGTTGACGCTTGCGTCAGCGGGCCGGCTGTATGTCGGCTCGGCACCAACAACCCGGACCGCCGCGCTGCAATGGGCGGCAAATAAATCGGGCACGGGCCTGAAACACTGAATCCCCGGCCGTGCGCCGGAGAACGATAATTAGAGGCACGAAACGAACATGAATCAGGATTTGCTCCGCATAGTGGACTCCATCGCCCGCGATAAGAACATCGAAAAGGATTCCATCTTTGTCGATATTGAAACATCGCTGCTTTCCGCCGCCCGGAAATTCTACGGCGAAGCGGATGATGTGGTTTGCGCCATAGACCGCATGACCGGCGAAATTGAAGTCCGCAAAAACGGCACCCTTATTGACTACAAGGAATTCGGACGCATTGCGGCCCAAACCGCCAAACAGGTGCTGATACAGAAAATCCGCGAGGATGAACGCGGCAGCATTTATGAAGAATTTTCCGAACGAAAAAACCAGATCATCACGGGAACCGTGGCGCGTGCGGAAGGCAATATACTGTCGGTAAGCCTGGGACGCTGCGAAGGGTTCATGCCGCGCAGCGAACAGATTCCGGGCGAATCACACAAGCCGGGCGAACGTATCCGCTGCCTGGTGCTGGAAGTGCGGGATGTGGGCAGTCAGGTGAAAATTATCCTTTCCCGTTCGCACCCGGACTTTATCAAACGTCTGTTTGAACTGGAAGTTCCCGAAGTTCAGGAAAGAATTATTGAAATTCGCGCCCTGGCCCGCGAGGCCGGCTATCGCACCAAAATCGCGGTTTCCTCCATTGATACCAAAGTTGATTGCGTGGGCGCGTGCGTGGGTGTGCGCGGCAGCCGAATTAAGAATATTGTTGATGAACTCGGCGGCGAAAAAATTGATATTGTCCGCTGGAATGAATCCAGCCAGGTGTTGATCACCAACTCCTTGAAGCCGGCGGAAATTATTGAAATTGCACTGAATTTTGAACTCAATCGCGCTACCGTGGTCGTGAATGAAGACAAACTGTCGCTGGCCATCGGCAAGCGCGGCCAGAACGTGCGGCTGGCCGCCCGCCTGACCGGCTGGGACATTGATATTCTTACCCCGCCGGAATACAGCAAGGGTCTGGATGACCTGGAAAAGGTCATGAAAACCATTGAAGGCGTGGATGACAAATTTGTCGACCGTCTGGTGGCCCTGGGTATTATCAATCTTCATGATCTTGAAGAAGTCGGGCCCGACCCGCTGGTGAAGGAACTGGAAATTACACCGGACCTTGCGGCAAAGGTTCTTGAAATCGGCCGTGAGGCCGCAGCACGGATCGCCCAGGAAGACGTGGTTCGCAAAGCCGCCGAGGCCCATGCCGCCAGAGCCGAAGCCGCCGCAACCGCGGTGGCCCTGGCTGGCCCGGCGGATGACGGAACGGAAATGGCGGGCGAAGGCATCGTGGAAGAAGTTCAAGCTGCCGAAGCGCCGGCGAATGCCGCGCCGGCCACCGATGCGCCGACGGTTTAACCGACGGCCTATAGGATGCCCAGCCATCCGCTGATCCATCGGAAGATCGGAAGAAACGATCGGCGGGAAGAATCAGAAGGAAGGATAAGAGAGACTCAATAGCCCGTCCGCGGCGGAAATCGCGGAACGGGCAAAATCCGGGGTAATATCCTTTTGCCGGATATCACCCGGTTTTGGCCCGCAACCAGGGCCGACGAAACCGCCCGCACCGCACCGCCGATGATGGCACGCGGAATAACGGGCGATAAAACTGATACAGGGTTCGCCGACCGAACCGATTAACACGGGGCGGTCGGCCACCCTTTTTCAATGGAGCGTTCATTGAGCACAACCAAAGTACATCAACTCGCCAAAGAACTGGGAGTGGACAGCAAGGACATTGTGGAAAAATGTCGCGCTGAAGAAATTCCGGGAATCAAGGATTACCGCAGCGCTGTCAGCGTGGGCCTGGCGCAGACCATTCGCGAATGGTTCAGCGCCGATGCGCCCAAAACCGCTGTCGAAAAGGCCGCCCATGTCGATGTTGAAAAGGTCAAAAAGAAATCCGGCCGCAGGGCACGCGGCGAATCACACGATTCCGACGGCGGCAGCGGCGACACGGCAACACTGACCGAAGAAGCTCCTTTGGAACCTGCAATGTCGGCCGACGGTACCGGCGAAACGCCGGCATCTTCCGTTCGCCGCCGCACGCGCGGCGCAAAAACAGAAAAGCCGGCCGCCCCCGTTGAAACGGCCCGGGCAATTGAACATCCTGCCATTGAAGCGACTGAATCGGTCGCGCCGGTTCCCGTGGCGGAGGTCCCATCGGTCGTCGCCCCGGCTGTCGAAGGTCCGGTTGAACAGCCCGTTGCGCAAGCCGCGGAGGCGGTTATTACACCCGCGCCGGTTGAAATTCCTGCGCATCCGGTGCGTCCCGCGCATAAACCTGAAAAACATGATTCCCATGGCACCCATGGCCATGCCGCCGCACAGGACGCGGCGCACGCGCCCCATGAATCGCATGCACCCCATGCGCCCCATGCCGCCGGGGGGGGGGGGCCAAACTTACCGGGGTAGTT
>JAJZEY010000104.1 GCA_021805585.1 Planctomycetota bacterium | reverse complement strand
AAAACTCGTGATATGCCAGGCTGTGCCGGGCCGCTTGCGTCCGCTTTAAATCAACCGGATGATGCACTGCCTGATATGCCGCCCGGCGGGAAGGCAACCGCCGCGATGCCAGAAAATCCGACGAAAACCATTCATGCACCGCCGGCAGAAGTTCCGCCAGATTCCCGCTGACAACCTGCCGGATCACCGCACTTGGAAGGTCCGCGGTGGCCGGATAGACCGGTTCAATTTTCGCCGCTTCCCGAGTGGCCGATGCGTCGGTTACCATATCAAACTGCGGCTGCATTAACTGCGCCCGGCCGTTGAAAAAGCTCACCGGTCCGGTTGCCCGCAGCCGACAGCCGGGGGTGATTTTGTCCGGCAGATCCCAGCGGTTGAACCATACCAGAATGCACCTTCCCGAAACCTCTTCAAGCAGGGCCTCAAAACGTGACCGCTTGCGGCGAATCATGCGGGTCTGAATCACCGTGCCTTCCACGGTCGCCTTTTGTCCGGAAACCAGCTCCTGAACTTCAACCTGTCCTTGAAACCGCACGTAATCACGCGGAAGAAAATCCAGCAGGTCGCCGACGGTGCGCACGCCGAGTCGCAAAAAGAGTTCCGCACGGCGCGGCCCGACTCCGTGCGCCTCGGCTACGGGGGCCTGCAATGACGCGCTGCGGCTGCACGTGTGCGCGGCCGCTTCCTGCGGCTTTTCTGCGGCGGATTCGGTGATTGAATGAATGGG
The DNA here is from genome assembly GCA_021805585.1 of Planctomycetota bacterium. The sequence goes on along the minus strand of JAJZEY010000104.1, from coordinate 1,839 downwards.
TATCTTCTCCATGGCACATCCGAAAAAGGCTGGTTCGGCGGCGGCTTTTTCATTCGCCCGGCCATCCGGTATCAGGGTTGCCGCACCGGAGCAGCCGATTCTTCATCCGCCAGCGAGCTGACTTTTATCGCCAACTTTCGTTTTGGATCGTCGGCCAGATACAGGGTGCGTGTCGGGAAGGCGATTTCCACACCAAGTGCTTCCAGTTCGCGCAGCAGCGCCAGGTTGAAGCGTTCACTGAATTCCATGTAACGCCAATAATCGGTCGCGGGACGATAGCAGTAATACACCGCAATATTCAGCGAATCGGCGTTAAAATCGGTGAAATAAACCCGTGGCGGATTGTCCGTCGGGTCCGTTGGATTGGTTACAAAGGGCCCGAATTCCGGCGAAGCCAGCAGATCGCGAATCATTTGTACCGCCTGATTCATTGTCTTCACCGGCGTGTCACAGGTGACGGTGACATTCATCGCCCGCCGAATAAATGGCCGCATGGATATGTTTGTAACTGAATTGCTGACAATGTCTGAATTGGGAATGGTGACCAGCGCCCCATCGGTCTGCCGGACGCGGGTGGACCGAAAGCCGATTTCCTCCACCTTTCCCGTGATACCCTGATAGGAAACGGAATGTCCCACCATGAACGGACGGTCCATGAAAATCGTGACGGATCCGAAAAGATTTTTCAGCGAATCCTGAGCCGCCAGCGATACCGCCAACCCCGCGATTCCCAGTCCCGCCAGCCAGGACCCAATGTTCCGGTCGAATACGTTCTGCAGAATAAACAGCGCGCCGATGATGGTAACAAAAATCCGCAGCGTCTTGCGGACAATCGGCACAACCTGTTCGGTCAGGGGGGTGTCGTGACGGGCGATGAATCGCTTCAGTGCAAGCTCGACCGTAGCCACAATATTAAAGCCGTACCAGAATAGGGATATCGCCAGAAGCAGAAGTAAAATTTTTCCGGAAAAAGTTTCCAGGATGGCGCTTAAATGCAGTTGTCCAAGGCCGACCAGAAGTCCCGCCGCCAGTGTCGCAAGGCTCAGCGGCGAGGCCAGACTGTCCACCAGCACAGCCTGGAAATGCCAGTGACGCCGTTCCAGCCGCGCCGCGAGTCCGCGGCAACCCGCCCCCGCCAGTCTTCCCACAATGACGCCACCCAGAATCGCCAGCAGCAGTGTCAGCCAGTTTGTCAGGCGGTTGTCGTGCATCAGTTGCTGAAAATTAATCTGATGCACCACCGCTTGCCACAGGCTGCCCAGACTGTGCTTCGCATGAACCGCCGCCGGATGTGTTGTGGCGGTTATATGTGCGGAAATACCGGAGGCTGGTTTTTTTATGACTGTTTGCGGCATCGGCTTTTCTCAATCCTGGCGGAGCCTGGGTTGGCGCGGCGGAAAACGCGCGATTCGCGATTCCGTTCCCGCCCGGTCGCTCCGCGGTTTAATATTCCACAAACGGCAGATCCGCCGCTGTTTCCACGTAACCGGTTCGCCGGGATTTATCCAGTTCTTCCACTGAAAGTCCCAGCGCATGAACGATCGCTTCCAAATCATCGGCAACTTTAACCGGCTGGTTGGCATGGCTGCCCCACGTCGGCTCCGCCGCCGGCATTTTCGCCTCTTTCGTTCGTATACCCGTATGGTATTGCACCGTCGCGTCCGGGTCTTTTAATCCATGGCCGGTCAGCACGCAAGCCACCCGTTCATGCCGCGAAATAACTTGTGATGCCAGAAGCTGCCGCAGGCCCGCAATCGTCGCGGCGCTGGCCGGTTCGCAGCCAAAGCCGAATCGACCGATCAGGGCTTTGGCTTCCAGTATTTCCTCGTCGGCTACTTC
>JAJZEY010000002.1 GCA_021805585.1 Planctomycetota bacterium | reverse complement strand
GGCCGGCCAAGAGCAATTCGCGGCTGCCTTCAATATCCCTGAAAGGTGGCGACTTTCTTAATCGGACGTGGTTTGCCAGCCATGTTCGGCGATGGATTCCATGATGCGGGTCGCCACATCCACCGCAAAGCAGCCATCTTCGCCGGTGACCGGCGGCGGGCTTCCGGTGCGCACGGCGTGAATGAAGGATTCTATTTCCAGCTTCAACGGTTCATTGTCATGCACCTGCAACTGTTCGTAATTCACCAGTTCGGTGTAATTCAGATCGGTCAGTTCGGCCACTTCGCCGGCGGCAACTTTCCGCTGCACCAGGGCAAGTTGCTCCTGATTGGCGGTGCGGCGAATAATCACGCCGGCCTTTTTATGGTAATCCACGCTGACATACGCGGTGGGTGAAAACAGCCGCATTTTACGTTCGGTTTTCAGAGCCAGGCGTGAGGCCGTCAGATTGGCCACGCAGCCATTGGCGAACACGATGCGGGCATTGGCGACATCTTCACATTTGCCAATGACATTTACGCCGACGGCCGCGACTGATTTTACCGGCGACCGGACAAAATGGTGGACAATATCAATATCGTGAATCATTAAATCCAGCACCACCCCGACATCAATACTGCGGAAGGTCATCGGACTGATGCGATGAACCTCCACAAACTGTGGCGCAAGCTGATGGGCATTAAGGGCCTGAACCACCGGGTTAAAGCGTTCTGAATGGCCCACCTGCAGCACGCAGTCATGTGCCGCCGCCAGATTCACTATGGCCTGCGCATCTTCCAGGGTCGGTGCCAGCGGCTTTTCAATAAGCAGGCTCACGCCGTGCGGCAGCAGACTTTGGGCCAGATCTCGGTGGTGAATGGTGGGCGCGGCGATGGTGACGGCAACGGGTACGACGGGGCTGGCGAGCAGTTGGGCTGTGGTGGAAAACGCGGCGCAATTAAAGTCGCGCGCCAGTTGGTCGGCACGGGCTGTATCCGGATCTACAATTCCGACTATCCGTACATTTGGCATTCCGGAGTAAATCCGGGCATGGTGGCGCCCCATGCGGCCGGCACCGGCGACTGCAACGGGAATCGGGCCATCGTTTTCAGGTCGTCTGGTCATTGCGTTATTCCATTTCCGAACCGGTTAAATCTCATGGCCCGATTCCGCACCTTCGCCGGCCATTTTGCCGCGAAGAGATTCGCGGTAGCGTCCGAATTTTCCTTCGCTGGATCGGTGGATGAAACCCAGCAGCAGATGAATTTCTTCGGCGTCGGGATACATCTGAACAAGCTTTTGGGCCTGCTGGGCCAATGGTGCCGTGTCTTTATATAGCAGACGCCAGGCGGCTTTAAGGCGGTTAATCTGATCTTCGCCGCACCCCTTGCGGCGCATGCCGACCCGATTGAACCCACGAACCTCGGCCGGTTGCCCGTTGACCATCATAAAGGGGGGAACATCATGCACCACCGCGGACATGCCGCCAATGAACGAATATTGTCCCGCGGTAACAAAGTGGTGCAGGGCCGCACCACCGGATATGACGCAGCCATCTTCCAGCACAACGTGGCCGGCCAGCAGTACATTGTTGGCCAGAATGCAGCCATTGGCGACCAGACAGTCATGCGCGACGTGTGCCCCAACCATCAGCAGATTGTCATTGCCGATGCGGGTTTCCCCGCCGCCGTCCTCCGTACCAATGTGAACGGTACAATTTTCGCGGAAGCGGTTGTTGGCTCCAATAATGACGCGGCAATTCCCGCCGCGGTATTTAAGGTCCTGGGACACGCAGCCGATGCTGGAATGCGGAAAAAAATCATTGCCTTCTCCCGCGGTGGTGCGCCCTTCAATGGAAGCATGGTGATGCACCCGGCAGCCGGGGCCTAGCGTGACCTCCGGCCCGATATAGGCAAAGGGTCCCACAACCACGTCCGCGGCCAGCAGAGCGCCCTGTTCAACGAATGCCATGGGGTGTATCTGTGGCATAAACCTTTCTCAAAATCCAATACCGCTTCACGCCGGTTCATCCACCAGCATGAATTTGATAATAGCCTCGGCGGCCAGTTGATCGCCAACCATGGCGCGGCAGCGAACATGTCCGGTACGGGCCTTGACCCGGATATTTTCGGCCTCCAGAATCAGTTGATCGCCCGGAGTTACCGCGCGGCGCAATTTCACTTTATCCATGGAAAGCAACAGTGGCGTTTTGCCGGAATGTTCCAGTTTGCGCGACATAAGCAGACCGGAAAGCTGGGCCATGGCTTCTACAATAAGCACACCGGGCATGACCGGCATTCCGGGATAATGGCCCTGAAAAAATGGTTCGTTCATGGTGACATTTTTTATACCCACAGCGCGCCGGTCCCCGTCAAGTTCAATCACGCGATCCACCAGCAGCATCGGAAATCGATGGGGCAGCACCTTGGAAATTTGCCGGCTGTCCATGACCGGTTCGGCAATGCTTTGCACGCGCCGCCGCTGGGCCAGAAGCATGGAACCAAGTTTGCGCACCAGGGCATGATTCAGCGAATGTCCGGATTTGTACGCAATTATTTTTCCGCGGACGGTGCAACCCAGCAGATACAGAT
>JAJZEY010000409.1 GCA_021805585.1 Planctomycetota bacterium | reverse complement strand
TTTCAGCCGCGCCAGCCGAGCCGAATTGCTTCAAACGCCGCCGATGACGAAGCCCTGGAACGACGCCGGCAGGCTGGGCGCGATCATTCAGACACGTCATTACCGCATTTACACCACGTTACAAAGCCCTTTGCAGCGGGCTTTGTGCGCACGTGTGGTAGAGGCCGCATGGCGGCGCTTCGCTGCATTGGTTCCAGGCACGCGGGTGCATTCGCCGCTGGTCGGTTATATTTTTCGCAATCGGAAGGAATGGGCCGCTCATGTACGCGCCACGGCCGGGTCTTTGGCGACGGTTTATCTTCACATCCGGCAGGGAGGGTATGAACAGAATGGCCAATTCGTTATCTGGCGGACCGGCTTAAACGAAATGTTGTCTGTGCTGGCACATGAATGCTGGCACCAATTAAGCTTCCGCGCCCTGCAAAACCACTTGCCGGCCTGGCTTGATGAGGGCCTGGCTACGCAGAACGAAACGTTTTATTGGCACAACGGTCAGCCGGTGTTTACTCCCTGGCGGAATCGGCCCCGGTGGGATGCGCTGCAAGCGGCGTACGAACAAGGCCAGCTATTACCACTTGATACCCTGACCCGAACCCAGGCGGGTGATGTCATTATGAAGGCGGCACCGGTGGTACGGGCGTATTATGCGGAGGTTTGGTCCTTCATGCTTTTTCTTGAGCATAGCCGGTACCGCAGTCGGTTGTTGAGGCTGTTGGATGAAGCGCACGTAGGAAAACTCAATCGCCTGCTGGCGGGTAACGGACTTTCGCAGCGCGATATCGCCCTGCAAACCATCCGCTGGAATTCCGTCGCCGGTCCGATTTTTCTTCGCGATTGCATTAGCCGCCATTCCGCGAAGCTGCGCCAACGCTACCTTAAATTTGTCCGGCGGATGCTGGTCAAGTGGCCGCCGCCGCCACCCCAACGGCGGAAAGGGGCAACGGTGTCCGATGTCGCCCGCCTGCAACATGCCGCCGGACGGGGTTAAGCCATGGTCTGGATTGTATTTGCCGCCTTTTTCGTTTTGATTTTACTGGCGGATATTCTGATTGGTGCCGGCAGGCGCAGCGGTATGGCGGCGGGCGGGGCGCTGGCACTTTGCCTGATTCCTGTCCTTCTGGCTTTGGCCTATGGGGGTTGGCTGACGATTTTTGCGCCGGGTGGAACGGGCCGAGGGTCCGCCCCGGCGGCGGATGGGCATCGGTTCCTGACCTATTTAACCGGCTACCTGCTGGAATTAAGTTTAAGCGCCGATAACGTATTAATGTATGCGGTTATTTTGCGAAGTTTTTCAGTGCCACGGGAAAGTCAGGCTTTCGTCCTGTTCTGGGGAATTTTAATCGCACTGCTCCTGCGGGCGATTCTGATTATCAGCGGCCTGGCGCTGGTGCTGAAAATTCCAACTGTGCTGTATCTGATGGGCGGCATTTTGCTGGTGGCGGGGTTCGCCATGTTCTTTAACCACCCGCCAAAAGAGCCTGGCCGCGGACGAATGGCCGGACTGCTGCGGCGGCTTATACCGGTTCATGATCGTTATGAAGGCCGCCGGCTTTTTACGCGGTCGAATGGCCGTCGGCTTGCCACGCCGCTTTTGCTGGTGCTGCTGCTGATAGGCATTGTGGATGTCATGTTTGCGTTGGATTCCATTCCGGCGATTTTCGGCATTACGCGCAACCCGGTCATCGTGTTAACCAGCAATCTGTTTGCGGTTGTCGCGATCCAATGGTTTTATTTTGCCATTGCGCCATTCATCGAACGATTGCATTACCTGAAAACCGGTCTGGCGGTTGTGTTGCTGTTTATTGGTGTCAAGATGCTGCTGCCAAGCCTGCGTCTGGTCGGGTATCGCGGCTCGGCGACCATATCAACCCAATGGTCGCTGGCCTTTATGGCGGTTGTGCTGGCGGTTGCAATAGGCGCTTCACTCCTGCATCAACAAAGCCGCAAGAAATAGTGCCGGCCAGGCCAGTGGAGCACTCCGCGTGAATCCGCGGGTGACGAATGATTGATGTCCTTAATGTCATTAACCGCACGCCTCTAATCGGGGCCTTGCCCCTAAATCAGGAAGGAACGGCCCACTGGAGTCTATGTTTCAACATTGGCGATTCCGCCGACCGGTTGTCCGGAGGCCGCTGTTGTGACATTGCTTTGAGCTTCATTTTCCAGAGCAAGAATCCATCCCGCAACGCGGCCGGAGTCCAGCCCATTGACTGTGCAACCATCCGCGACGCGTCCGGGGCGGGCAATCCTGTGTAACAGAACAAAACCGCGGATTTCGCCAATAACGCGGATACGGCCTGTTACTCTTATCCGCGTAATCAGTGAAATCCGCGGTTCATCCTGAATCCTCGGCCGGAACCAAGGCCTGCGGCACGTAAAACCAAGCCAAATAAACTGTTACGCACCGGCGATCGGTTGCGGCGCGGCCGCTGGTGGAGCACTCCGCGTGAATCCGCGGGTGACGAAACGATTGATGGCCTTAATGTCATTCACCGCAAAACCTCCAATCGGGGTCTTGCCCGTAAATTAGGAAGGAAAGGCCCGCCAGGCAGGGACGGACAATTCCGGTGC
>JAJZEY010000206.1 GCA_021805585.1 Planctomycetota bacterium | reverse complement strand
CAGCATGTCATTCCAGGTATTGCGGGCCTGACTCGCGGCATCAAGCGGCACCATACAAGATTTCCTTCCAATGGGTCCATCAGGCGGCGTGAGCGCAAAGACTCCGGAATTGGCACGGGCCGTCAGGGGCCAGTCCGATTCAAACCGCATGCGGGAAACTCAATTATTTCAAAATTAGCTGCATCCTGCGCGGCGGACTATGACGAAATGCTCCCAAGTCGTCAGGCGTGATTGCATGGTTTGTACGCGGATGTTTAACCGCATCGCATTTCCATGCCGCGCGCCAAGTGTCGCCGCAGTTTTTATTCCGCCGATAATCCGGGGAAACCGGAGTATCGGACGGATTGATTTACCAGCAAAAAGCGGACCGCGGAAATTGATGCGTGAATCGGAACGCGGATACAGGAGGTGGAACCAACTGTACCCTGACCGGACCGCTGGCGGGAATTCCGCCACGTCGGGCCATCGGAGAAAATCCATCCTTGCCGGCCGCACCGGCTGCCGCATCCAAACCCGCAACCGGCCATTTGGCCGGCCCGCTGACTCTCTTCTCCCGGTCTATCTTCCGTCCTTTTGGCGCCGCACCGGACCGTTTACCGCAGGTTTTTACACCTTTGCGCCAATGAACCCGGCGGCTTATCCACAAGATACGCAGCCTTTGATGATGTGTCAAACAGTCAGGAAAAATTTGTATAATTACCTGTAAAACAAGGGGTTTGCCGACCATGGGGCCTGCGGGGTCCGGTGCTGGCCGACCAGGCGGATGGCCCGGTAAGTTTGCACAACGGCGCGCCGGGTGAAAAGAAGTATTATAATTTTAACATATTAAGATATCTACGTAAAAATACGTTCCACCCGGTCCGCAGGCCGGCGCTCGGTCAATCGGCTAAAACAGGATTTCCGCATGTGCAGGCGATGGTTTTTGTCCGGCGGCTTTCACCCGCTTTCCATTCACTCGCCGTATGCCGTTGGCGGTTGCCGGTACGGAGTTCAGCGGCGCATCGGAACCTAAAAGTGCATCGCCCACTTTTGTTTCCGCCAGGCGGCTTTCGATGCGTGCGGCATATTCCGGTGAAAGTTCAAAACCCAGAAATTGCCGGCCCAGTTTTTTAGCTGTGACCAGCGTGGATCCGCTGCCGCCGAACGGGTCGAGAACCGTCTGGCCTTCATTGGAACAGGCCTTGATAATTCGGCCGAGCAATTGCTCCGGCATCTGACAGCCGTGCCAGCCGGCGCGTTCCTTGAATGTGCCGCAGACGCGGGGAACGTACCAGACATCTTCGTTGGGCTGGAAACTGTCGGGAATGTCCTGCGGGCGCAGAATCCAGGTGTCATCGGGCAGGCGGCCATCGGGATTGGCGCGGCTGTCACCATAAACCAGAGATCGGGCCGATGGCACACGGATCGGCGGGATATTGAAGACAAATGATTTTGGATTTTTGACAAAATGAAACAGGTGCGTGTGGCTGCGTGCGAATTTTAATTTGCACTGCACACCAAACGTGTAATACCACAACACCCAGCTGCGGCAGGTCAGGCCGAGTTCACGTTGGAAGATCAGCTTGAGTTCGGCCGCGAAATCGTCGCCAATAGCCAGCCAGAAAGTGCCGTCTGCCTTAAGCGCCTTTATCACCCCGGCACCCCAGCGGCGGGTCCAGTCCAGGTAATCTTCAGCGGCGCGCTTGTCTTCATACACATCGTATTTGTAACCGATGTTAAATGGTGGGTCGGCGAAAATAAGGTCGATGGATCCGGGCGGAACTTCCGCCAGTCCTTCCACACAATCGCGCTGATAAATATGATTCAGTTCCATCGCTGAGACCTTTTTTATGACCGATGCTTTTGGCGGCGTTAGCTACAATATGCTGGCCGAACAGATTGCAAACAACACAATATATCGTACCATGCGCCATGGTTTGCTGTCCAATGCAGGGGTATGAAACGTGACACAATTACGGGCTTTGTGTGCTGTGCTGACGCCCGACAATGGCCCGGATAAATGTTTCATGAATTGCATCGTTAAGTTGCTTGAATGCCACGGGCGTTGCGGTTGGATTTTGCCATGTGCCACCGACCTGAATGGTGCTGACATTCGATTCCAGCGCGTCTAAAATGGCTTTGGTTTGTGGCACAAATGGTATGTGAATGGTCCCGAACGGCTGGACGGTTCCGACTACATAGCCGGCAATCGCACTTTTAGGCATGTTCCATATATTGGTAATGGTACCTGTGGCCAAAGTGCTGGCACCACGGTCTGTGTAATGCAGTGACGTGATATGAGCATCCCCATTTTCCAGCCGCCAGGTGGCATGACCATGGCCGGTGGGCGCTATGCTGCCGGTTCCCACATGCAGCAGATTATAAAGCGCCGCGATGATGGTTGTGTTGATCAGATCGGATTTCCTGATGCGCAAACTGCCTTGGCCGAATGCGGCATTCCAGCGGCCGGGCGTGGCGATAACTGTCATGCGGCCTGAAAGCAGGCCGGGCACGGGCAATGCGTGCGGTTTTACGGCTCGGGTGATTTGTCCCAGGTCGATATCTGAAAAATGCAGGTTCAGTTGCGCCGAATATGCACCGCCGGAATGTC
>JAJZEY010000029.1 GCA_021805585.1 Planctomycetota bacterium | reverse complement strand
TGTTTCCGCAAGGGTGGGTCGACGTGCCGGTCGACCTGCCACTCTGGTGGGAGGAGCCGGTTGGCGCTCCCGAGGTCACGGCGAAGGTTCCGGCCCGGACAAAACCTCCGAAGCCACAGCAGACGGGCCTCCTCTTCAACCTGGAGGAGGAGAGCGTACAAGCACGCACGTCGGCAGCCAAAGTCCCGGTAGAAACGGGATTGGTTGCGATGCTCTTCCGTTCCTCGATCTTCGAGCAGCAGAAGAAGCTCGCCGGGCGTTCCGTCCCATCGGACGAGATTTTGCGTTCCGTGCTAAGCGCGCTGGATCAGCGGGGCGGACGCATGACGTCAGCCGCGAACTCGCGCGCGGGCAATTATCCCCCCATCCGGCTTCGAGGACCCCGGGCCGTGATGCAGCGCCTATTGAACATGGATGGGGTTGCCGCCCACGCCGCCCTCATTGGTAAGATTAAAAGTCATGGCGTCGGCGGTTAAAATCGGCTGATCCAATTCCGCCCCCAGGAGACTCCAGGTGCCGCTGGATAAAAACAGCCAGTTTTCCGCATGCGCCGGCACTGCGGCAACGGCACTGGCGGTATCGTGGGCACCAATCGCGAAAACCGGTACGCCATGGGCCCGTGTGGCTTCCGCAGCCGGGCCGGTCACATGTCCCAGCAGCGTTCCGGGCAAAACCAGATCCGGCAGTACCGGAGGATGTATGGGAATGCAGGCCAGGATCTCCCGGGAATATTGGCGGTTGTGGGCATCAAGCATTTGCGATGTGCTCGCGATGGTATATTCATTGGCGATACGGCCGGAAAGCCAGTACGCCAGCAGATCCGGAATGTATAGCAAGTGCCGGGCCTGATCCAGCGTGGCGGGACGATCTTCCGCGAGGGAACAAAGTTGAAACAGTGTATTAAAATTCATGGTTTGTATGCCGCTGATGGCGTAAGTTCTTTCCCGGGATAGACGGGCGAAGAATTTTTCCGGCACGCCTTCGGTACGGCTGTCCCGGTAGTGTACCGGATTGCCCAGTAATTCGCCGTTGTTATCCAGCAAACCAAAATCCACACCCCAGGTATCGACGCCGATACCGGCAACGACCTGCCCCTTGGATGCCGCCTCGGCAACGGCTTTACTTATTCCCGTTTGAATTTCTCCCCATAGCCGGAGAATATCCCAGTAGATTACATTTCCCACACGCACCGGACCGTTGGGGAAGCGGTGCATTTCCGACAGTGTTATTCCGCCCTGATTGACTGTTGAGAGCATCACGCGGCCCGATTCCGCCCCCAAGTCCACAGCGATATACTGCTGATCCTGCATAACCGTTTGTCTCCGATATTCCGCCGATGTCCCAAGCCGGGAGCCAGCCCGATTAACCTCGGAAATAATACCGCCACGGAACCATTCCGGCGAGCATGCGCCTGCGATGGCACCGCAGTCAGCCCATTGCCGGCACATGGCGTATTGAGCGGTCATGGCGCAGCATGCTCAACGGTATCACGTTTCGCGCCGCCGCGCAAAGCGGCCGGCATCCGCCATTACCGGCCCGGGGTTTTCCCACGAGACCTCCCGCAAAACCACCGACATGCTGAAAATCATCGCTGATCCGAACCGCGTGGCATGAACCGGTGCGGATGTCCGGCGGATAATGAATATACAAGCAATGGAGGGCAAATCATGGCACATCCCTGAGCGGGTCGGGGCTGGTGAACAACGGGGATTATTTCAGCACAGGAGACCGGCAATCAGCGTGCCAACCCTTATCGGCCGGCCAGCGATATATTCCGCCCCATCGCATCAGCTTCAAACAAGTGGCACTTTTCCATAGCCACAAAAAAGGAACCCGGTGATTGCGGGCGGATACCCGCAAGATGATGCGCATCGGTGCGGCAGACCATTTGTCTTTGATTGGCCAGGGTAAAGTAGACATCCACCTTATCGCCCAATGGCTCAATAACGCTGACGGTTCCACGGATGCAATTGCCCGTGCCGGCGAATCGTCCTTCATTGCACAGCGACATGGACTCGGGCCGCACGCCCAAAATAATCGGCCCATCTCCGCGGCCGCCGAGGTTATCCACTATTTTCGCCGGCAGAATCAGGCTTTGATCCCCAAATACAAACGTGCAACCGTTCTGCAGATTACCGCTGAAGAAATTCATCGGGGGTGTACCGACAAAGGATGCCACAAACCGATTAACGGGGCGCTCATAGACTTCCAGTGGTGCGGCACACTGTTGAATCAGGCCGTCTTTCATGACCACAATGCGATCACCCAGTGTCATGGCTTCTTCCTGATCATGCGTGACGTAAAGGGTTGTGGTTTGCAACCGCAGGTGGAGCTTTTTTATTTCCGAACGCGTTTCCACCCGCAGCTTGGCATCAAGGTTTGACAGCGGCTCATCAAATAGAAACGCCTTGGGGTCGCGGACAATGGCCCGCCCCACCGCCACCCGCTGCCGCTGACCTCCGGAGAGAGCCTTGGGTTTCCGATTCAGATAATCCGTCAAACCAAGAATGGCGGCGGCCTCGCGGACGCGCTGGTCGATGGCCTGTTTGGTCAGCCCAAGTACCCGCCGGCGCAACTGCAGAGAAAAAGCCA
>JAJZEY010000402.1 GCA_021805585.1 Planctomycetota bacterium | reverse complement strand
TTGGTGGGTGCGGAAACCCGGTGGAATCCGTATCCGCAGTTCGTGCGGGCGTGCGGGTACGGCGGGGCAATCGCCGTTGAAACGCCGGAGCAAGGAGATCAAGGAGTTTGCCGACCGCGGCCGTTATTTGACGGATGATTCACTTCCGGGCGGTCCGGCGCAGTCCGGCCGGGTCCAATCTTTGCGGGCGTTTGTTGCATGGAATAAAAACGGCAGGCCACCGGCAATGGCGGCATTGCGGGATTCCGCCTGGTTAACGCGGCAGCCGGTTTGACCGGCGGAGTTTCCGGTCGCGGGGTACCGCGCTGCGGCGCGCCGCCGGTGGCCGCCGAATCCCTTACGGCTTCAGCCGGCCCTTGCCGTTGGTACCGGTGTCCCGAACGAACTGCTGGACCAGCCACTCCAGCGTCATATTGTCCGAAACCATGTCATGCGGTATCAGGACGTAGCGCCACGGTTTGCCGCCATGCTGTAGGCTGTAGTCGGTCGCATGGCCGCACCATTTCACGGCGGCGTCCTGCTTCGCCTGAACGTCAGCATCCTGAACCGCGCCGGCCGTCGTGGGGGCACGGGCGAAAGTCATGCGGCTGATCAGCTAAAAGCTCTTTCGCGGTGGTACGCCAGGGCGGCCGGGTCTGGTTTGAAGCGTTTGGTTGGACGCAGCGGCTTACCTTCCAGGGCGTGGAACGATTGCTGAAGCAGGGGCAGAAATTCTTGATTCTTTTTCAGCCCGGTGAAACTGACATTCAAGCGGTCGGAAGGTTTCAGAGTTGTCTTTGTACATCAAAAGCTGGCGGCATAATGCCAACGCGCGTCTTTCCGTGAATTGGCACGAATTCTGTGAAAGCCACTAAAGCGGTGCCGGGAGCGGCCAAGGCCAAACGAACACATTGCTACCTTAAGTCTGTAGACCTAAAGCCATCATTGTGCGAACCTGGAACGAATGGCTCCTGTTGCGAATGGTCACATTTACGCGAGGTCTGTTCTCGCTGAAAATCTTAGGTCGCTGCGGCGAGCGAAACATTTGTCACAGGAGCAACTTGCCGACCTTTCTGGACTGCATCGCACATACATTGGTTCAGTTGAGCGCCTTGAGCGCAATATATCCATAGACAATATTGGGAAACTGGCCGTTGCCCTAAATGTCAAGGTATACGAGCTCTTAATTCCCCGCGGCCGTGGGGATAAATGAAGATGGGGGCAGCGTTCAAATGCAAATTGGCGGATTTTAGCCTATCAACTGCGATGGAAAAGTTAGGTCAACTGGCGTCGGCCGCTTCAACTTCCGGGTTTGTGAGCCATTACCACAAGCAGACCGAGGCCTGGGAGGTAGAGCTGAAGGTCCTACAGGATGTGGCGAAAGAACTTTTAAACTCCGTGCCGGCCTCGGCAAATTATTGGATTCTGTTTGAATACGAGATTCCGCGTCGTCAAAGGCGCCCCGATGTCGTGCTGCTGACTGACGATCTAATTGTGGTTATTGAATTTAAGGTTGGAAAGGATCGCTTCACCGGCGACGACGCCTGGCAAGTTTATAGCTATGCGCTTGATCTCAGGGATTTTCACGCCGAAAGCCAGGGGCGAACGATCCTTCCCATTCTCCTTGTGCCAGGAGCCCCGGATTCGGACTGCACGGCACCTGATCCAGTCCCCGAGGATTTTTTCGGGGGAGTGGTGCCAACACAAAAGGCCAATGCGCTTCAGTTAGGAAAGATCATACTCAAGCAACTTACGCCATCAAGGCTCGGCAAACCGCCGTCGATTGACCCCGACCGGTGGGAGCATTCGCCGTACCGTCCCACACCCACTATTATCGAAGCTGCGGAAATGCTGTTTGCGGGGCACGGGGTGGCCAATATTTCTCACGCATTTGCAAGCAATCTTAGCACCACTACCCAAGAGATTATTCGTGCTGTGCAAAGATCGCAAGCTGAGGGACTGCGGACCATTTGTTTTGTGACCGGCACGCCTGGTGCTGGCAAAACATTGGCAGGCCTGAATGCCGTGCACGATCCGGCCTTACGTGGCGATGGCAGGCCGGCGGCGATCTTCCTTTCGGGTAACGGGCCTTTGGTGCACATCATACGCGAGGCGCTGGCCCAAGCGGAAAGCAAACGCCGCAAAATTCCGATGAAGAAGGCCAGGCGCGTTGTTTCAACTTTCGTTGCGCCCGTCCACGACTTTCTGAAACATTACGGAATAAAAGAATCCGCAGCTATTCCGGCAGAACATGCGGTTGTTTTCGATGAGGCCCAGCGTGCCTGGGACTTAACTAAGGTCTTGAGCAAACTTAAGGTAAACCAGTCGGAACCAAGCATGCTGCTGGATGTAATGGAGCGACTACCGGCTTGGTGCACCCTGATCGCGTTGGTCGGTGGGGGCCAGGAAATACACGCGGGCGAGGGCGGGCTAGAGGAATGGGGAACCGCATTAAATTCACGTGAAATTCCGTGGCAAGTAGTAGTTTCGCCTGATGTTTTACACGAGGGCCTGGCAGTTGCAGGGCACAAACTTTTCACAAGCCCGCCCGCGTCAAATCTTACCGTTATCGAGTGTCCCGCGCTTCATCTTGCCGTGAGCGTGCGCAGCCCACG
>JAJZEY010000555.1 GCA_021805585.1 Planctomycetota bacterium | reverse complement strand
TGGACGATTTCGGAAACAGCCAGTTTTGAACCGCGCCATGCCACACCAAGCCCAACGCCGATGGCCCCAGCAGCAATCCGCCGATCATTTCGCCGATCACCTCCGGTTGCCCCACAGACCTTAGCGCCGCGCCGCAGGCGCGCGCCACCAGCAGAATGATTGCAATTTGCAGGACAAAGTGCTGAATGGTCATGGCCGCATTCCTGATCACCGGACGGCCTCCGCACCATCCGCGAACAGATGATAACGGATGCGACGTGGTGCCGCATTGTTGGTTGATCGGGCCTGCAATTGGCCGCCGCCCCGCAGCCGGCGTCCGGCGGCGATTCGATTCGGCGTCCGGTAAGGTTGTAAACGCCCCATAAGAATGCCTGCATTGTCCGTGCCGGTTAATCCCGGCAAAATCCCGCGGAAATGAATTAGCCTCCGCGGTCCTGAAATGTCGATATTTAGCGGCACATGGCCCTTCGCCCCATCGTGAAAACCACGGCATGAGCCGCCTGCGGTAATGTCTTGAAAGGAATACGAAAATGACAGGTGGTGAGAGTATGACAACAACGGTTAACGGTGGAATTTCGATCTGTTTATCTGATACGCCGCTGGCATGGATGAACATGTCCAGCGCGCCGAAGGATATGTATCTTTCCGAACTTATCGGCGCGCTAAGCTACGCCCTGGACCTGACCGAAGGCCTGCCACCCGGCCATTGTTTGCGCGCCTGCTGGCTGGGCATGAAAATAGGTTACCGACTGGACTTAAGCGAACGTGAATTGTCCGATCTTTACTACACCATTCTTTTAAAGGATGCCGGTTGTTCAAGCAATGCGGCTCGCCTTTTTGAACTTTATGCCAATGATGAGCGGGAAATAAAGCAGAACTACGCCACACTGGATTCGCAGAGCTTCACGCGCGTGGCGCGGTTTGTGCTGGCGAACCTGGCACCGGATGCCTCACTTCGCGAAAAAATCGGGCGGTTTATTAATCTGGCGCTTAATGGCGAAAAGCTGCAAACTGAACTGGTGCAGGGGCGATGCGAACGCGGATCGGAAATAGCCCGGCAAATGGGCTTTAGCGAAGTTGTCGCCGAAGGAATCGCCTGCCTGGGGGAACATTGGAACGGCAAGGGGCGGCCGGCACACATGTCCGGCACGGCGATTCCCCTCGTCAGTCGGATCGCGCTTCTGGCGCAGGTTGCCGAGGTTTTTTATAGTGTGGGCGGCGCAGCTGAAGCCATTAGACAGTTGAAAGACCGCTGCGCCACCTGGTTTGACCCGATGCTGGTACAGTCGGCAATCGAGCTGTCCGGGGAGCCGAATTTTTTCGGAGCCTTGGATGATCCGAATCTGGATATGCGCGTCCGTTCGCTGGAGCCTTCCATTCACGCCTGCCTCGTTGATGATACGCAGATGGATGAAATTGCCGCCGCATTCGCCCGCGTCATCGACTCTAAAAGTCCCTTTACCTTCGGTCATTCCTCCCGTGTTGCGCGGTACACCGTGGCCATTGCCCGCGCCATGGGATTTTCCAATCAGCAGCGGCGATGGCTGCACCGGACCGCTCTTCTTCACGACATAGGCAAGCTCGCGGTCAGCAACGCCATTCTGGACAAGCCTGGAAAGCTCACGCCTCAGGAATGGTTGAAGGTAAAAGAACATCCCGCTTTTTCCGAGGAAATTCTTAAACGCATTCCCATCTTTGCCGAGTTGGCCTTCGTTGCCGGGTCGCATCATGAACGCCTGGATGGAAAGGGATATCCGCGCGGTCTTGTCGACAGCGAAATTCCCCTGGAAGTCCGCATTTTAACCACTGCGGACATCTTTGATGCCATTACCGCCGAACGGCCATACCGCAAGGCCGTTCCCGTGCCCCAAACCTTGGCGATTATGGAAAAGGATGAGGGAACCGCAATCGATGCCGAATGTCTGGCGGCATTAAAAGATGCCATTGGTCAAGGGCTTGATTGTTCAACCCCCGCGTAGTTGTCCCGTCCGACGTTTGTTTCGGGAAAGTAAATTTGAACCACCCCTTCCCTTCGGCCTTCCACCAGTCGAATGTGCACGCACATGAAGCCAGTCGGCCAGTTCTTTGATCGCGGCCGCGTGCAGGCAGGCGTGGCGGGTAACAATACGTGACGAAACGCCACCGGCCGGAATGTCGACTGTTTTTTTTTCGTCCGAAGCGAAGAATTCCATCGCAAGATGGGCGTCATGTAAATCGCCGGTAATTTTTTGAAACTTCTTAAGCCGTCGGAGAATCGGTTGAAGGTCCGCCACCCCAGCCTCGGATGCAAGTTCATAGGAATAGCGCAGCTTTTTTGCCGCAATTCGGGCGCGGTGAATCAGGCGATCATTTCCCTTGGCCGCGGCAACCTTGCAGGCACCGACAAAATTACGGCGATTCACCATAACCCGTCGCCGGATATGGCCGGTGGTCGGAGTCGGCAGCGCCGTGCGGCCCGTTGCGGTTAAGCGCCGGTTCAACATGGCCAGGAATCCGCCTGCAATCAGCTTGCGAAGTTCGGTTTGCAGCTTCTTGACCAGCCCCTTTCTTTTCTGGAATAGCTTCAGGCATCGTCGCCCGGATGCGGCTTCCCCGGGTTGTTTTGGACTGTGCCTAACACCGGGCCGCCTGGAGAGAAGCTCAAGGAGTACGTCAATATCCCGCACATCGCCGCCAAGCCGCCGAATATCGCGTATTCGTCGCAGCAGGCGTCGGCCTTTGCCGTCGGGCAATAGACCGGCGATGCGGGCGGTCTGCAGCAGTTCCGCAAATCGGCGCAGCGTGACGCGCAAATCATGAATCGCCTCGGCATCCGGCGCATGAGCGGCGGCAATGACCTGACCAAGGACACGTTCTTCGGCATGGCGGAAAAACGCGGCAAGGTTTGCCGGTCGGTCGGATGGCCAAGCCGCAGGCCGCGGCGGATTCAGTGTGGCGAAGACCGGCCATTTTCCGGGTCCTCCCTTGCCGCGCGGCGCGCCGGGTGCCCCGGGTTTAATTCTTGCGGTTGTGACGTTGGGGTGCTTCATCCGGTATACCTGTTAGACAATCATGACCACTGGCAGCATAATCAGGCCATATGGCAAAGTCTCGCACATATATTAAGACCGGCTCCTCCACTGGAACCGGTGCACCTGAATCCGGCGGACATCGCAGCGCGCCACATGGCCTGCGGCTGGCCGCAATTGATATCGGCACCAACAGCCTGCACATGGTGGTGGTGGAGGTGACCCGGTCGGTTGGCTTTAAGATTTTAAGTTCGGAAAAAGACCTCACGCGACTCGGCAGTGCCGCGCTGGTTCGTCATGTTCTTACCCGGTCCGCCATGCAGCACACCCTTACCGTGCTGGGGCGCTATCTGCGGGTGGCGCGCAATCTGGAATGTGACCGGATACGGGCCTATGCCACCAGTGCGGTGCGGGAAAGCGTTAACGGCGGCGATTTTGTCCAAGCCGCCAAATCGCAGCTGGGTTTGAACATTCGCGTGATCAGCTCGCAGGAGGAGGCCCGCCTGATTTACCTGGCGGTGCGTCAGGCGGTGGATATGGTGGATTCCAGCGCGCTGGTCGTGGACATTGGCGGCGGGTCGGCGGAGTTTATTATTGGTGATTCGCAGAAAGCCGCGATGCTGGAAAGCCGCAAACTTGGTGCCAGCCGCCTGACCCAGCGGTTTATCGCCCACGACCCGCCAGGCCGCGGGGAAATTCGGGCGCTTGAAAAACATATTCATCATGAACTCAAGGACATTATCAAGCGGACACGGAAACTCTCACCGGCTAAATTCATTGGAACCTCCGGAACCATGGAAAATCTGGCGGCAATGTGCCTGGCGCGACATGGGCAGGACGTTATTCGCCATCGCGTGCTTACGGAAATCCGACGTGAGGATTTCGAAACACTTTATCGGCGACTGCTGAATATGGATCAGAAAGACCGCCTGGACCTTTCCGGGCTGGATCCCGGCCGGGCTGACCAAATTGTCGCCGGAGCCGTGCTGGTGAAATATCTTTTTGATGAACTGGATATCCCGGTGATTGAAGTTTCCGATCGCGCGATGCGTGAGGGAATGATCATCGACTATATGCAGACGCATTGGCCGCGGATTCGTCTTTCGGTGGAAGTAACCGATCCGCGGCGGCGCAGTGTGGTGGAACTGGGGCGGCGGTGCAATTTTGACGAAGCGCACCACCAACAGGTCGCCTGGCTGGCGGTGAGTCTTTTTGATCGGCTTTTGCCCCTGCACAAATTGCGCCGCCAATACCGCGAACTTCTCGAATTCGCCGCCCTCATGCACGATATCGGCTGGCATATCGGCCATAGCGGCCACCATAAACATTCTCTGTACCTGATAAAAAACGGTGATTTAAGCGGCTTTTCGCCCCGTGAACTGGAAATCATGGCCAATACCGCCCGGTATCATAGACGCAGTGAACCAAAGAAAAGCCACCCCGATTACATGGCTCTCCCACCGCCTGATCGAAAAATTGTGGATCAGCTTTCCGCGATTCTCCGCCTGGCCGAAGCGCTGGACCGCGGCCACTATGGCAACGTCCGCGACCTGCGGATCATTCGCCGCAAGGGAACGGTCGGCGTTGTGGTGCAAACCGCATTTGACCCCGAATTGGAGCTTTGGGCGGCCCGCCACAAGTGCGAATGCTTTGAAATGTTGTTCCAGGTGCGATTGCACTTTTCGGCGCGGGCCGCAAAGCCAGGGGCGCGAAAGCCCGCGGCCGCCCGATGATTCCCGCGGGCCATCGGGGCGGTAACTCGCCCTGATTACCCCGTGCGGGACGGCCCGGTTAAAACAGTATGAAAAGAAAAATGGGTGAGGTGTCATGTCTGAAGAAAGCCTTCCAGTTGCGACCAAAGAACCGCTTCACGGCGCTATCGCCGTGTTGCCCGATGCGCTGATTAATAAAATAGCCGCCGGCGAAGTGGTGGAACGTCCGGCCAGCGTGGTCAAGGAACTGCTGGAAAACGCCGTGGATGCCGGTGCTAAGCGCATCACGATTCAGATTGAAAATGGCGGCCGCACCCTGATTCGCATCACCGATGATGGTTCGGGAATGTCGCCTGAAGATGCTCCGCTGGCGTTTGCCCGCCACGCGACAAGCAAAATCAGAACCATGGAGGACCTGTTTGCCATTGCCACGATGGGCTTTCGCGGCGAGGCCATTGCATCGGTTGCGGGTGTCAGCCATGCGCGCATTATCACACGTCGGCCTGCGGACATGCAGGCGGTTTCCATTGAAGCGCACGAAAGTGTGATTGGTCCGGCCACGCCCTGCGCCGGTCCGCCCGGCACCACAATCGAAATTCGCGATTTGTTCTACTGTATTCCCGCCCGGCGCAAATTTCTGCGGACCGACGCGACGGAATTCGGCCATATTCAGGAAATGGTTTTGCGCACCGCTTTGGCTTTCCCCGGCATTGGAATTCAGCTTTCCCACAATGGCCGCACCACACTGGACCTGCCCCCAACGGCGGATCATCCATGGCGAATTGTGCAGGCGCTTGGGGCGGAATTAAAGGACAAACTGCTGGGCGTAAATCTGGATGACCGGCACATTCGAATCAGTGGCTGGATCGGACTGCCTGAAACAGCGCGTGGTACGGCGCGCTACCAATATTTGTTTCTTAATGGTCGGTTTATCCGTGACCGATCCCTTCTTCATGCCATTAAGGAGGCCTATCGCGGTTTGATTGAACCCAACAGTCAGCCCGTTGCGGTGATTTTTGTCTGGATGGATCCGGAAGCCTTTGATGTGAATGTACATCCGCAAAAGACTGAGGTCCGCTTTCGTGAGCCGAATCTACCCTACCGCGCGGTACTCGCCGCGTTGCGGGAACAGTTGCTGGCACGCGATTTAACCGCCGTGGCCAGATTCCACTCCGGCATGAGAATGCCGACCGATGCCCGGCATCTGGATCAGCAAAGCGCCCGGAGCCGCCAGGTGGTGGCCGATTTTTTTCGCGGCTCAAATCCGCCCCAACCTGGATTTGAATTTCCCGCGCCGGCAACGACTTCTCCGGCGGCCCCCGCGGAATGGCCAAGTCCGCCGGCTAATTCCGCTGTGAATCCTCCGGCGGGGCCATTGGCGGCCACGTCAAATGCGGACAGTCGCCGGCCAGCCGCGGGCGACTGGCCCGAACCGGCGGCATCTGGGGCGGCACCAATCGTCGCGCCGGATGTCAATATGGAAAGCGGTGTAATTCCGGTCGTACCCTCACCGTCGGCGGGAATTGTCGCCTCATCAGCCCGCGCCGGCCAGATCGGCGGCTATACCGTTTCGGGGGGGAAATTCCTGCAGGTTCATGACAGTTACCTGGTGGTCGAGGAATCGGACGGCCTTCTGCTGATAGACCAGCATGCCCTTCATGAACGAATTATTTATGAACAGCTTCTGGCCCGTGTGCGCAAAGGCCCGATGGAAGCGCAGCGCCTGCTGATGCCGGTGGTGGTTTCCGTAAACCCCCGTCAGATGGCGATCGTCGATCGCCTGCGACCTATGTTTGAGCGTGTGGGTATGGAAATATCTGAATTTGATCCGGGAAGTGTCGCGGTGCAAAGCCTGCCGACGCTGCTGGCCCGGCTCAATCCTGTGGAATACATTCATTCCCTGCTGGACCGGTTGCTGGAATCTTCCGGGCGAATTGGCGAAGAAGAGCTTCTCCACGAGGTGCTGGATATGGCGGCCTGCAAGGCTGCGATCAAGGCGGGCGATCCGCTGGCACCGGATGAAATTCGCGCGCTGCTGTCACAGCGGCTGGATGTGGAGCGTTCCAGCAATTGTCCGCATGGCCGCCCGACCACGATACGCCTGTCCCTGCGGGACCTGGAAAAGCAGTTCAAGCGGCGCTGATTCGCGTGCAATAACCACAGCGACAAATCACCCGCCGGGCACCGTCCTTTGCTTAGCCCCGCCCGCCGCCAATCCTGGTCTGATGCCGATGATGCCAGAACGCCTCAATCTGCTCCAGCGTCTTACCTTTGGTTTCAGGCAATACCAGCAGAACAAACAGGAAGCTGATCAGCGAACAGCCGGAATAGATGAAATAGGTGTTGGTCAGACCGGCATTGGCCTTAAGCCAGGGGAAGGTCTGAGCCACAATATAAATGGCAATCCACAGCGTAAATATGCCAACCGACGCGGCACGGCCACGAATTCTGGCTGGGAATATTTCTGAAATGATAATCCATGGCATCGGACCCATCGCCATGGCAAACGCGGCGATGAATACCAATATGCTTGTAAGCAGAATAACTACCTGTGCATGGTCGAAATGGTAAACAATATGTGGAACCATTTTGCCGGCGGTCAGTTTGAATTCCGTCGCGTGCGAGGCCATTGCAAACACCAATCCAACCGACGCCAGAGCCACTACCTGAATCGCGGTGCCGATCGCCAAAAGCAATTTACGCCCAGCCTTGTCCACAAAGCCGACCGCGATAAAAGTAAATGCCAGATTTACCATACCCACCAATGCGGTGGAACCGAACGCATTTGATGTTTTCATGCCAGCGGCTTCAAAGACGCGCGGCGCGTAATAAATAATGGAATTGATGCCGCTGAATTGCGAGAAAATTGCCAGGAATAATGCTATCAACAACGGCAGGCGGTACCGCGGAGCAAACAATTCAGAAAATCGGCCCTCCTCCTGGGATGCAACTTCCTTCACCGCCTTGATTTCCCTATCCGCACCGGCACTGCCGACGAATTTGGTCAGAATCGCTCGCCCCTGCTCTTCCCGATTGTTAATCACCAGCCAGCGTGGACTTTCGGGAACGGCCAGAATCATAAGGAAAAAAAGCAGCGCGGGAAATGTTTCGGAACCGAGCATCCAGCGCCAACCCATCGTCTGATTCCAGTTCAGGACGGCGGTTCCATGCGCGGCGGTGATCGTATGCCCGGTCTTGAGAATGAAAAAATTAACCCAGTAGACCAAGGCAATCCCTACCACAATACCTAGCTGAAACAATGCTCCCAACCGGCCGCGATGGCGCTCCGGAGCGATTTCCGCAATATAAACCGGTGCCACCATGGATGATGCGCCGATGGCCAGTCCGCCCAGTATGCGTGCCAGAACGAGTTCAAAAAACACCTGGGGAATCGCCGATAAAATACCTGATATGGCAAACAGCACGGCACATATAATAAGAATATTCTTGCGTCCATAACGATCCGCCAGCGTTCCGGCGAACATCGCTCCCGGAACGCACCCAAGTTCCAGGCAGGCAATCGCAAACCCCAGCCAGCCATTGGACAGATGGAAATAGCTCTGCAGATATCCCTGCACGCCCGACGCCACACCGGTGTCATAGCCGAACAGAAGTCCGGCCAGCGCTGCGGCTGAAACGGCGAACACGATCGCCCCGATGCCAGGTATCGGTCCAGATGTTTTTGGCAACTCCACGGAGTCCAGATTCGTCATTGTTTCCATCCTTTTTTTAAGAATTCAGCCGCCAGGCCGCAAAACCTTTGCTATACTTGCTTCGCTTGAGTCAACATATCATCCGGTCGGTGCCCGAAAAAATCAACTGGTGCTAAACATTGTGATTTTTTTCGCCTTCGTTTCCGGATTCCCGATTCCGATCTTCCAGCAAATATGTCAATTTCCACAGCGCTGCGCAATCCTGCCGCTCAACCGCGTGCACGGCGGGGGTGTTCCATCCGGCCAAAATTCCGTAAAATGCCGGCATAGCACAACGGGTCGCAATGCCGGTGCGGATGGAATAAGCTCAAATGGCCCGACGGTCCGGCTGAACAGCGGGAGTTTACCGGCAAACGCCACACCAGGCACCCAACTATATGGTCGCGGTCGGCCTGACGGAGATTCATGGAACCTTTAAGCTCATGGGACCTGGCCATCATCGGTGGATACTTTGCACTGGTGCTTTCAGCAGGGCTGATGCTTAGCCGCCGGGCTTCGACCAACCTTGAAAGCTATTTTCTGGCTGGTCGGTCAATGTCGTGGGTATTTCTGGGCATAACGGGCATGGCGTTGTGGTTTGACCTGACCGGAACCATGCTGATTACATCGTTTATTTACTTGCTTGGTCCGCAGGGCCTGTTTATTGAATTTCGTGGCGGGGCCGTGCTGGTGCTCGCCTTTATGCTGGCTTTTACCGGCAAATGGCATCGGCGTTCACGCTGCATAACCCCGGCCGAGTGGTACACCTTTCGTTTTGGGGAGGGCAAGTCGGCTGAAATTGTCCGGTTCCTGACGGCCTTTATGGGTATTGTGCTGGTGATCGGCATGATCGCTTATTTTGTGCGTGGGGCAAGTCTTTTTCTGGGGCTGTTTGTTCCGTTTTCACCTATTGCCGCCACGGCTGTGGTATTTGGGGCGGCCACAATTTACACTATGTTTGCCGGCTTTTATGGTGTGGTGGCGACCAATCTGATTCATGGCGTGGTGGTAATCGCGGCGTGTGTGGTGGTCGCGCTTTATGCGTGGATGAGTTTTCCCGACAACCATGCACTGGCCGCCACCGCGGCGGCGGTGACGGGAAACCACTCTTGGTCCGTTTCCCTGCCTGGCTGGCGGGTGCATACACCGCCGGGCTATGGCGCGTATCACTTTCTGATATTTATTGTCTCGTTCTATCTTCTTCGCAGCGTGATCGGCGGTCTGGGCGGCGGTGCCGAACAGCGCTATTTTGCGGCCAAAACCGACCGCGATTGCGGGCTGCTTTCGCTGTTGCAGGCCGGAACGCTGATGTTCCGCTGGCCGATGATGATGGGCTACGCGATTCTGGGCATTCTGCTGGTGCGGCATCTATTTGCCGTGCCCCAGACCGTGGGTGCCGCCGCCGGACTCATCCATCATTTTTACCCGCACACATCGCCCGCGTTCTGGCAAGACCTGACCGCCCGTATTGTGCATGATCCAACCCAATGCCCCCGCGGGCTTATTACCGGCCTCCAACGCGTGCTTGGGCCGCAATGGGCGACTAAATTGCCACTGGTTGGCTACGGCGGATCGGTTGATCCGGAATTGATTCTTCCCGCAGTTCTGGGCGCGATTTCGATTCCCGGCATCCGGGATCTTCTACTGGTGGCCATGCTGGCCACCATGATGACATCTTTAAGCGGGCAGGTCAGCAGCGCTACCGCGCTGCTGGTGAATGATATTTACCGAAATTTTTTGCGGCCCCGCGCAACGGGTCGGGAATTAATGCTGACCGCATACCTTGGGACACTGCTGATTGTGGCCACCGGATTTTATATGGGAATTGAAGCGCGGAATATTAATAATTTGTGGGGCTGGATTGCCATGGGCCTGACCGCGGGTGCCTTAGGCCCGCAGGTTTTAAGACTTTACTGGTGGCGGTGCAACGCCTGGGGCGTGGCTGCGGGAACCCTGACCGGCGGCGTTTTGGCAATTGTGGAACGGATGGTCTCGCCCGACCTTCTGGAATGGCGGCAATTTCTGCTTATGACTTTCGTTTCCTTTCTTGCCACAATAGCCGGGGCGCTGCTGACGCGACCCACTCCGCAGAAGGTCACGGAGAATTTTTATCGGGTGACCCGACCTTTCGGTTTTTGGGGGCCAATGCGCAATGTATTCACCGACGAAAAGAAACGTTCCATTCGCGCGGAACACCGCAACGATCTGTTAACTGTTCCATTTGCGTTGGTCTGGCAAGTGACGCTTTTTTTACTGCCCATGCAATTGGTGATGAAAGCCTATGCATCCTTTTTCATGACGCTACCCCTCTTTTTAATCGGTGCAGGTGGCTTGTATCTGTTCTGGTGGCGCCGATTATCAATCGATTCCAATGCCGATGCGGTCTGAAAATCAATATTGGACAGGCGATCCCTTTCGGCCGCAGGGCCGCCTTTTTGAATTATGCATTTTCCGACAATAAAGCATCGCTTGGAAAAATTAGGTCACCACTTGCTAAAACCTGACAAACGGCGAGAATACCAGCAACGGAATTCGCAATAATATTGGAATTTTTATGCGAAAAAGCGCAACGAAACCAGAATATGTGCACACCTCGGTCCCCATACGAGAGGACCAGCCGAAATATCGCGCCGTCTATAATGCTTTGTTGCGGGCGATTCGGCGCGGTGAATATACCGCCGGCAGCCGACTGCCGACGGAATCGGAATTGCTGGCGGAATTTAACGTATCCCGCATCACGGTCATTCGCGCCTTGCGCGACTTGGAAGCCGCGGGCATTGTACGCCGGCGCCGTGGATCGGGCACCTACGTCCAAGGCCCCCAGCCGACCGCGTCGGCAAGCATTGGAGTTATATTTCCCCCGTTGGAACCGGGCAGTATTTTTTCCACAGTCCATCAGGTATTGGCCAGAGAGTCGCAAAAACTGGGCTGGCAGATGCTGTTCCATGATATCGCGGATACCGACACACCACAGATGGCTG
>JAJZEY010000403.1 GCA_021805585.1 Planctomycetota bacterium | reverse complement strand
CTGTACTACGGATCACAGAAGCTTTTCGGCGCCTTAGGCGGGCCTGGTATTGCCGGTTTCGCGACGTTCCTTACCATGATGCACGCGCCGATGCCCTATGTCAGCGCCACACTTAGCGCCTGCGCTGAATTTTTTGGCGGGCTGTTTTTTCTGATCGGCACCGGCCAGCGGCTGTTTGCCATACCGCTGGCTTTTAATATGCTGGTCGCAACCTTTGTCTCAGCGCACGGGGCGATTGCCCACAATGCCGCCGTGGCCAAGGCGATCGCCGCACACGCAAAAAATCCGGGGCATCCTACTGCGGTTATTTTCGCGGCGCAATTCCCCTTTTCGCTGTTAGTCATTACCATTGCCATGTTGCTGCTGGGGCCGGGAAATATCACACTTGGCAGATTGCTGTCCGGGAAAAAATCCGCTGCCCCGGCCTGAACCGCAGCCAAAGCCGGGAGTTACCACCATGCCGCCAAAATATTGCCTGTTTATCCGCACGCGCGGCGGGCCTGCTGAACCATCATTATCCAAAGCGGTTCCTGCTGCGATGGCCTTTTCACCGGCGGTCGCGGTATTTCGCTGCCTGCTGATCCTATTGCTGGCGGCTGCCCTGACCGGATGTGCCAGCGTGTCGCAACCGACCATACCGCTGAAACAGGCTGCCCCGAACGCCGCAATGTATCGCATATATGCTTTGCTGCCATCGCTGGCCAAAGCCCACAAGGACAAAACACAGTTGGCCTTTCTGGCGGACTTCAAAGGTCTTACCGTGCCCGTGAAGGCCTTCAACAGCTATATGTCCAAAACTCAGGGAAAATTGCTGGCGGAATTAAAATCCTGGGCAGGCCGTCACGCGGTCAGTCTGACCTATCGTCGGCGGCCGGCGCTGTTCGGCAAGGCTCAGGGAATTATTGCCGATGATGAGGGCGGCCTGCTTCTGCACAGCAATTCCGCCGATTTCCAGAAGCGATATCTGGTGATGATGTACATGGATTATTCCTGGCAATTGGCCCTGGATAAAGCCGCCGAAAAAGAAGCCAAGGCCGCCCGCGCCGGCCCTGGACTTTCGCGTTATTTGCGCAACGCTATTGCGGTAAACACCGATTCGATCAACAAACTCTGGGCGCTGCTGGAAAATTACCACTGGCGTAAATAGACAGGAGTCTTGGGGCACCCTGTTTACCGATTGTGAAATTCGGGCATGGCCGCCGTCTTGAGTCCGCTACGCGGTTGGCACGGATTCGGTTAAAATCCGGCCATGAAAAATTCCCCCGCATTTGAAGTCTCCCTGGTTCGCGAGTTTCGTTTTGAAGCCGCCCACCGCCTGCCAAAGGTTCCGGCGGGCCATAAATGCGCCCGTCTGCATGGTCATTCGTTTCGCATAGAAGTCTGCGTCCACGGTCCGGTACCGCCGGAAACCGGCTGGCTTCTGGATTTTGCGGACTTGCAAAAAGCATTCGCACCGCTGCATGACGTTCTGGACCACCAGTATCTGAATGATATTCCCGGATTGGAAAATCCCACCAGCGAGAATCTGGCCGTTTGGATATGGGATCATCTGGCCCCGGGCCTGCCCGGCCTTTCACAGATTGTGGTTCAGGAAACCTGTACCAGTCGCTGCATTTATCGCGGCCCGGGCAAAACCGGCAATTCGCGCTGAATTGCGGTTCGGTCGCCCGGTCCAAGCATTGCGGGTGGAAAGCAATTGCGGGGCCATGTGGCGCGGCTTGCCCAAATCACAATTCACTTTGTGTCCTGTGTTCCGGTGACCTTGTTTCCTGGAAAAATTCAGCCTGCTTTGCAGCCAGGCAAAACAGGAGGCAGTTTGTGGTTAAAAATGCGCCGCCCGAAAGCGGGGGGGCTAAAGTCTATTGCGGCCTTTTTCAGCTTTCGCCGGAAGGCAATTGCGGCTTGCCTTCAAATTCCGCCAGCGCCTGATCGGCCAGCGCTTTTTGTTCGCGCTCTTTAATATCCAGATCGGTCAGGCTCATGGAATCTTTGGCGACGCGGATTCTTCCCGCGGCGTTGGCCTTTTCCGAGTCGACCATTTCGCGCAATCGGGCCAGCGTATCTCCGCCACCGATACCGGTCACCATGCCGGAGGCCATTTCAGTCATTTCCGCCATGGCTTTTTTTACCTTCAATTCGTCAATGGACTGACGCAAGGCCTCAATTTTCTGCCGGGCGGCATCCACAACCACGTCACGCTGTTTGATAAGGGTGGAATAGGTTTCCTCCGCCGCGGAGAGCTGGCGGCGGTTTTCATCCAGGTCTTTGGTGGTGGTCTTCAGCCGCAGGGCGTATTGCGCGGCGGCATCGCGGTTTCCCGCCGCCAGATGTGCCCGCGTGCGTTCGGCCATGTCCTGCTGGTCAGATTCCAGTGCCTTGACGCGCGCCATCAACCGTTCGCAAAGCCCGGCATGTGCCGCCAGACCGCGGTTGAATTTGCCGATCTGGGTACGCAGATTTTCCTTTTCCACTTCCAGCAGCATTTCCGGATTTCGACGTTCCACGGCCGATACGGAAGATCCGACCATGCCTCTGAACAGATTGCCAATACGTTTAAGCATATCAATATCCTTATATTATGGGACTGGGGGGGAAGATTCCG
>JAJZEY010000231.1 GCA_021805585.1 Planctomycetota bacterium | reverse complement strand
CGGGCGGCGGAACGAGCTATGCACGGATTCCGCAGATAAGCCAGTCGCCTTTTGTGAATGCGTCGGTTTCTCCGGGCCAGGCGGAGCTTTCGCGGGTCAATGCCGTGAGTGCCGGAATATCCAGCTTCAGCGCCCAGCAACTTGTCAACGGCCAATCGAGTTTTATTGCGGGAAATACGCTGGGACAAAACGCGCTGGGTGTTTCGCCCAACGGCACGAATCCGGATTACCTTAATAACGCACTTAACAGCGCCCTGACCAGCCCACCCACAAATCTACCCTATGGGAACCTTGGCTCCGCGCTGCCACCCGGAAGTCTTTACAACTACAACCCCTGCACTACAAGCAACGGCTTGGTCACCGGCGGTAATTCACAGGTCAGTTCGTTGTTTGGCCTGCGCCAGGTGCACGTGCAGGAAGCGGTTAACCAGAATGACCTGGGCATGC
Source organism: Planctomycetota bacterium (assembly GCA_021805585.1). Next base: position 2,156 of record JAJZEY010000231.1, on the reverse strand, counting down.
GCCCGGACGGGACCTATGGACGCTTGAATAATAAAGTGAAGTCCGGATTAAACAGTGCGGATAACGCCAACAACAAGTCGCAGCGACCGACGGATTTTATTGTCAACAGCAAGGTGCCGGCCGCGCCGCTGGGTGACAAAATTAACGCGGGCGGCAAAGCGGTGCCCGTTGGCCAGGCATTGAATTCGTTAAGTGGATCGCAGGTCGCGCCCGGCAGCCGACCGGCCGGAGATCTTTATCAGCAACTGCTTGCCGAACTTTCCAGCGGCCGAAAAACGATCATCACCGCGCCGGGGCTTGCGGGAAAATCCGCCATGAGCCTCACCACACTGGCACCCCGGAATCTTAACCAGGAACAGATGTTGACGGTGGACCCCATTACCGGGCTGCCGATCGCTCCGCTTACGGCCAGCCGCGTTCATAACAGCATTGCCAGCGGACCGGCCGCGAAAACCGGTGGTAAAACTCCAGCTTATATAGCGCCCGGCACCGGCGCGCTTCTGCACGAAGAAAACGAATTGATTCCCAAACATCTGGTACGTGTGCTGCAGGCCGGCCAGAAGGTGCACATTCTTAATTCACTGGTGGGTCGGGCACCCGGCGCTTTTAATCAGGAAATGGCCCGCGGACAGGCTGCGATGAAAAAGGGGAAATTCATCCGCGCCATGGATGCGTATCAGGGTGCCATGATGCTTAACCAGACCAACCCGCTGCCTATCGTGGGACGCGCCCATGCGGAGCTTGCCGCCGGTCTGTATGATACCGCCGCGTATGATCTTAAATTCGTGTTCCGTCGGCATCCGGAACTTACCGCGATTCGCTACAACCTGAAAAAGCTTCTGCCGGCCATCACCATTACCGCCGTCAACAAAGACTTGGCCGGCCTGCTCAAGGAAAAAAGCAAAACTGGTGCGTTCCTTTCCGCGTACATGGCGTATCAGGCGGGCAACCGTGCGGAACTTAAAAAGGTTCTGGCTGAATGGGCCAAATGGCGCAACGGCGGCATGTGGCCAGCCATGCTAAGCCAGGCTTGGCTGCACCGCGCTAAAACGACACCGCATGGAGCCAAACCGTGAAACACGGGCCAACCTCTTTCCCGTGGAGCGACACCGCACGACTGAACCCCGGCCGGCGGATTGTTGCGCGATTACGCTGGTTGTTCACGGCTGTGTGGCAGCCGGACTTTTCCACCATTTGCGAGCCTTAATATGACATCCCCGGAATTTGGGCCTGCAAATATGGAAGCCCCCGCCGACGGTGTTACGACTTCCCCCGCCGCAACCGGCCTGCGCCCACCCGCTGCGCCGCGGCTGACCGATTTTATTGACCAGGCCACTCTGCAGGACATACAGGATTCGCTGGCATCGGTGGCGGGAGTCAAAGCCACCATTCTGAATCAGGAAGGCGTTGCCCTGACGCAGACCACGCTAAGCAAGCGCTTTGTTTCACGATCCGCCGCGATCGCCGAAGCGCGAAACCAGAAAGGGGACGCGGACCTTGACCAGGCGTTCTCCGCACCGATTATGGTCAATGGGGTGCGTTTTGGCAGCATTGTCATTGAGCCGGCCAAGGCCGCGCCGCTGCGTGCCGCGGCGGTAAAAGAACTTTCAGAAAAGCTTAATCTGCCGCCGGCGCAGGTGCGCACTCTGGTGGAAGCCCTGAACCAGGAAAGCCTGCTTCGCCGCACGGCAAGCGTACAGTTTCTTTACCTGATGGCCAACGCCATTTCCCGGCTTTGCGCCCAGGAAATGCAGCTTCGCCGCAGGATTATGGAATTATCAACATTATTTAATGTTTCCCGACTTCTGTCCGACGCCCGTGGCCTTCAACAGACGCTTGACCGGGTCACTTCGGCGGTAGTCGACGCGATGGATGCCAAAGCCTGTTCCTTAAGGCTTCTGGATGAACAGCGCGAAGAACTCCTTATAAAAAGCGTGCATAATCTCTCGGCCGGCTATTTGAAGAAAGGCCCCATTTCTCTGGGTAACAGCGGCGTGGACCGTGAAGCGCTGACCGGCAAATCCGTTTCCATTGGAGATATGGCCACCGACCCGCGGGTCGCGTATCCGGAAGATGCCCGACGCGAAGGTATCGCATCCATGCTTTGCACCGCCATGATGTACCGCGGCCACCCCATCGGCGTGCTGCGCGTTTAT
>JAJZEY010000046.1 GCA_021805585.1 Planctomycetota bacterium | reverse complement strand
CCTTTCCACTAACGGAACGTTAAAAATCAGTTTGGCCGTCCAACATGCTTTTACCAGCAACATTTTATATGACACATCGCTACATCTGACTGCGTTTCATTTCAAATCCAGCGCAGCGGCGGCGGAAGCTTCAGAAACATCGCTTGATCTTTCCGCGACGGGTGCGGTGGCAAAATCCGCCACCGGCATTTCCGCAATCGATTCGCGTCTGGTGATGGCCACACCGGAGATAAATTTCAACGGTCGGATTCAAGCCTCCAACCCGCACGGAAGCGGCTGGACCGTTCCAGTTGCCCGAATTGCAATTAAAAATGGGTCTTTGGCAGCACTGGAACAACTTGCGGCACCATTCAGTCCGAGTTTAAAAAAATATAGCATCGCCGGGAATCTTGCTGGCTCGAAGATCAACGCCGCTTGGGCACCGGGCAAAGTCACAATTTCGCTCTGCCATCTTGTGGCAGCCAATCTGAAAGTGGCCGGTGTCGGTCCAGCCGTTCAATCGGGTGTTTTTACTCTGCGCCAGGCTAGTCTGGATACCAGCGCGTCACTCATCATGGGTGCAAGCACACACGTTGACGTGCAAAGTCTGCTATTGTCCACAACTGACCATGCGGCCGACCTTGCCATAAGCAAGCCGGTCACCATTAACCTGGCTGCGGGGATGGCCCCGACGGTGGATTGTCCGGGTTTAAATTTGACCGCCGATCTGACCAAGCTGCGTCCGCTGCTGGTTGCCGTTGGCCGTCTGCCGACAGATAAAACGCTGGCCGGCAAACTTTCACTGCAAAGTGCGATTGCCACCGCGGGCCGGGACATCACACTTCACCTTCAGGCCAAAGTTGCTGGTTACCAACTTGCCACCAAAGGCAATACTTCGGCCCTGCCGGCAACCAACATTGCAGCGGCCATTGGCGGCGTCGCCGACCTTGATGCCGACACGTTTACGGCCACGCAGGACTGCGTGATTTCTGAAACCGCAGTTTCCGGAAGCGGTTCGGACTCCGTTGAACTTGCCGATAAAAATGTCGCCTGCTGGTCCGATAAGCAGCCTGAAAATCTGCAACTCACTGTCAATTACGATCTGGCGCGTCTTAATTCACTGCTCGGTCCGTTTTTGCCTGCGGGCCTTATGATGACCGGCAAACATTCCATGGTTCTGGCCATTACAGGCAGTCTGACACCTGACAGCGGCCTGCGCAAAGTCAGAAATCTGGTCATAGCGCCCACCGCGCTGACGTTTAACACCATTTCCATTGACGGGCTGACCCTTGGACCTGGATCCGTCGGATTCAGTGAAAGCAAGGGAATGATTGCCATTGCCAACAGCGCCATTCCTGCCAACAAAGGAACGCTGAACCTTGGCGGTATTATTAATCTGAATAAGTCAATTCCTGACTATACCGCCAACGATCTGCAATTGGCCAATGGCATCAACATCAACGCGCCAATGGGCGGGACACTGCTGAAATTTCTGCCTATCGCGTGGGGCGGTGGTGCCAACGGAACCGGCCTTATGACGCTGGCGGGGCAATTCAACCTGACACTCAAAAACGCTGATCTGCCGTTGGAATACAGCGCGCTGCAGAAAACCGGGACCTTCTCTGGCACAATCAGTGTGATTCACCTGACTTCCAATTCCCCATTGCTGGGCATGATCAGCAATATGGCTTCACCGCTGGGGTTCCTCGGTGCCGGAAACATGAAAATGGCGGATAGCGGCATCCGACCGACGGATTTTAATCTTAAGCAGGGCAAAATTTACTACCAGCACATGAAGATGGTGCTGACCTCTTTTGGCCTTGATTTCTCCGGCTGGGTTGGACTGAACAATCAGATTGATCAGGACGTGAGCATCACGGGTGCGGGATTGACCGTGCCGATTCCGCTGGCTATTACCGGAACCACCAGCAGTCCGCAACTCAAGCTAAGCGGGAAACCGCTCAAAAATGTTGGAAAAAATATCGGAAATGTATTGAAAAAATCCGGCGGGAGTCTGATTAAGAATCTCTTCGGAAATTAATTGAGTGCCGGTGGGCAAAACGCCAACTCGCTCTGATGCGTTGGATCGAATCGCGCCAAGGGCGCAATCTCCTATCCCCGCCAAGAGGATCGCCTATGGCTGCGGCCCTGATCCTGTCGCATTACCGCACAATGCGGGCGCTGCCGCCGCCAAACACGTGCATCAGTTCGCCGCGGGTAATCTGACTGGTATCGCCGCGGGTGGTTTGCAGCAGTGCGCCGTGTGCGGCTCCAAGGTCCACACAATCCTGCGGCGGCATTCCGGTTAAAAAGCCGTAGGCGAGGCCGGAACAGAAGCCGTCACCGCCGCCCACGCGGTCCTCAATTTCCAGGCCGTCATACCGGCGGCTGTGATAAAACTTCCCATCCACCCACAAAATTGCCGACCAATTGTTGATCAGGCCCGATTTCACTTCGCGCAGGGTGGTACCGACCGCCTTTATATTCGGAAATTTGGCCACCACCTGCTGGACCATTTTTTCATACAGACTGGTATCCAGTTCGGAAAGGTTTTCATTTATACCGGGAATTTCAAATCCCAGAACCTTCTGAAAATCCTCTTCATTGCCGATCAGCACATCAATA
>JAJZEY010000334.1 GCA_021805585.1 Planctomycetota bacterium | reverse complement strand
AAACACCACGGCATCAAGTGTCCGTATGCGTGTCGGCAATGTCAGCCTGTATTCGCCTGGCGCCGTTTGAACAAATGAATATATATGTGTCATTTCTTTGTTTCCGCCGATGTCTCCCGCAGTGCCGGAAATAAGTCGCAGCCGGATTCGGGCATGGTTGATAAAGGCCATTCCGTTTCGGCCGTTTATGGAAATCCGCCAGCGGCCGTCCATGCGCCTGGTGCGGATGGAAAATTTGCGATCGCCCGGTGCCGCCGCGACCTGATGAATCATCAGGTTTACAAAATGAGCAAATGCAATGGAATGATCCGTAAAAGCGATCGCGCCGACTTTGCCCAGACCGCGCCGCCATTCCGCCGCCAGCGGTACCCCCTTGCGGCCCGGATGGTCCAGATTGCGGCCCGCGGCGGCCCGCGCCGCGCCCTTTTTAAGCCAAGTGCGAATCCAGTGGGTTGTGGTTCCGGAAACCGTGGCTGGCGTGGCTTGCCAGAGCATCGGGCCGCGTCTGGCATTACCCGCAAGATATTTTCCCACAGCCTGTCTGATGAGCGATGCCCAGTCGGCCGGGTTTCGCGTGGCGATCGCGCGCGCAGCGGTCTGGCGCAACAGATTGGCGAAGGCGGTCGATTCGTGCTTGTAGCCCGCCACAACCAGAAATGTGGCTCGCTTCATTTTAATCAGTTCCTCCCATTTCCTGGTCGTGATAACCGGTATATGACCATCTGTCAGCAGAATCAGCAGGCTGTTTTTCTTCAGCAGTCGGCCCAGCACAGGGAGTGCCGCATCCGGATTCGTTGGACCGGTTGGCCGCACGTCTGCCAAGCGGGTTGCAATTGCGGAACTGATGACCTGGCGTTTCCCCGAAGCCAGCAAATGTGCCCTGCCGGAAAAAGTGACAATTGAAGCAATATCATTCGGCTTAAGCAGATGAATCGCCGCCTCCACACTGCCGGCCGCCAGATTAAATCGTGTTTCGCCAGCGTGGCCCGGGACCCTCTGGCCCATTGAACCGCTGGAATCCAGCAAAAAAACCACATCCCTTGCGGATCGCCGCGGGGGCGCGGATGCCAGTGGCGAAAGCTGTTCGACGGGCCACACCGCACCCGCGTTTGTCGGTAATGCGTAGCCCCCGGGGCCAAATGCGCGTGTGCCGCCCGCTATCAGCAGGCCGCCGCCGGTTTTGGTGACATACCGCATTATTACCCGTCCGCTGCGCGCCGGCAATTCGCCGCGTGCGATATTATCCAGCAATATCAACTGATATTTGGCCAGGGTTGCAATGCGATCGGGAAAAGCCTGCGGACGAATCCGTCTGATCGCAGTAACCGAATTGAATTTCGGTCTGGTGCCGGCAGCCGCCCCGCCCGGAACCAATGCGGAAGTGGCTTTGCGGCTTATCAACAAAATTCGGGGCGGCCCAATTTGCGGCGCGTAGCCGCTGGCCGAATCGTCCTCTGCCCAGGGGTCACCGGTTTTCAAATAAATGGTGTAGCGGATGGGAGCGGCGGTGTTTTCCGGTGGAAAATCCCTCGCCGTAAAAATCTTTTCCCCCGCCTTTTTGAATCGCAACTTACCAGCGGCAATGGATACCCCGTCGCGCTGCAATTCGGCGGTCAAACGCGTCGTATCGGTGGCGGCTATTGCTGCGCGTATGCCAAACCCCGGCTTTTTTGCTGACGAGCCGGGGAGCGGAGTGATGCGAAAAGATAGAATGCCCGCATCCGGCTTTATCGGGCGCACCGTGGAAACGGTGAGAAAATAGGGAAGGTGCCGATTTTGTCGCCGATGCGCGTTCGGCCAATCGGGCCAGTCGGCCAAGCCGGTCGTCAGAAGCCATCGCGGTAAATGGCGCCCGGGTCCGCCCGCATCCGAATCGCGCCACGCCAGCGCCCGTTCCAGCCGACCGCAAACATGCTGGGCGACCGGCCACCGCCGTGGCCAGTCCGCAGTGCTGCCTAAAGTAATATGACGTTTGACCAGATGCGGATGACGCGCAAAGACAACCAGCGTGACCCGCGTTTCCGGCGACAGGTGACGCAAAAGCAATCGTTGCAGTTTACCCGGAGTGTGCCAAGGGGAGGTTCGGGCCGCCGCGGAACAGTCCACGAGTACCACAAGTTGATCCGTCGGTCGATTGACCTGGATCACCGGCCCGGCGGCGGCAAGAATTAATAGAATCATGGCCAGCACGGTAATGGCAGTTAATCGCCACAGACTTTTGGCAAGAAAAGCTGTTTGCCCTGCCCAAGTCTGTTTTCCTCGCAGTCCGGCAAGTGCCAGGGCCAGCAACGGTGCCAGCGCCAGGCTGAAAAGCAATGCCGGGTGTTGCCAGATCAGGTTCATGGAGAAATGGTAACGCAGATGGCGGGTTTGCGCCTAACGGCTGGTATGGGCGGATATCGCCTGTTGGTGGGGCACCGGTGCCATTGGCCCGTGGGTAAGATCATGACGGCAAAGCCGCGGCCATTATATAACATGCTACGGAGCCAGCCATCTGGCCGCTGGGGCGTTGGGCGGTTAAAGTATGACCATGGAGATTGGCGGAATTGGTATGAACGGGAAGATCTAGGTTGTTACACAACTCTGACATCTGGCTGGCGATTGCCACCCTTGTG
>JAJZEY010000031.1 GCA_021805585.1 Planctomycetota bacterium | reverse complement strand
CGCCCTCGGCAAAACAAACCGCCGCGCGACCCGTGGCGATGGCAGGTTTCCTGCGGCACAAGGCCAGTCCGTAAGACCCCTTGAGCCGCAGGATAACCAGATACCAGACAGCCTTGTTTGCGGCCAATCAATTCTGCGATATTTGCAGGCTTGACCGAGCACAAATGGCAAACAAACTGCGACCAGCCGCATCAGGCTTTGCCCAACCTCCGCCGGGCCAGCAGCATCATTCCTGACGCCACAAGCAGCAGCGAAAGACTTGCGGGTTCCGGCGTGGCCGTCAGGCTGACATCAAACACGCTGGAAGGCAGGGCGGTATTGGTCTGAAGTGTACCAGCAAGCGACGACGAACCGGGCTGAAAATCAGCCAGCGTGCCGCCGGCGTAATCATTGTTGCTGTCGGCGGCGAGGCCGGTATAGCCGTTGCCGCTGGCAACGGAGAAGCCATACTGTTTGCCCCCCTGAAGCGTAATGGGCGTATTAAGGACAAGCTGCACGTAATCGCCGGTGGCGGTGGATGTGCCGACGGCGACCGTGCCGGTCACAACGCCAATCAGTGTGTAATTGCTTCCACTGACGCTGGTTATATCAAGTGTGACAAGGGCATTATCCGCAAATCCGCCATGCTCGTCCTGATCCAGCACCGTGACGCTGTTAAGGGTGTAAGCCTGGGCGGTGCCGGTGGTAAACGTCTGGCCCGGAGCGGCACCATTGTTGGTGTAATAGTTCAAGGTATTTCCGGCGGGTTTATTGTTAGAAGCGGCACTCACCGTTCCCGTTGGATTGAGGTTTGATTGATCCGCAGGGCCGACAACAACCGCCGCAACGTTGCCGCCAAGGTTGTTGATGGTAAGGCCGTTAACATAGACCGGGGGGGTAATTGTGGGGATGCTTGTTGGATTTTCAACAAGCTGAACGTTGTTGAAGATGGCTTGGCCGCCGCTGCCAACGGCATCACCCAACGTAATGCCCAAAGCTCCGGAGGCACCAGTGGGCGCGGTCACCAGTTCTTCGACAGTAGTGGGGGCCTGCCGCGTGCCGCCGCCGACACCGAAATAAGAGGCTCCGGAAATCGCGGTTCCCCCTGCGGTTAACTGTAAGACCGGTGTGTCGCCGGAATATCGGTTGTCGATCCCGGCGGTCAGAAGATAGGTTGCACCCGGCGTAATGCTGGCGCTTAACGTCTGGTTGAAAATATCTCCTCCGCTGGTCCAGGCATAATCGCCGCCGCTGCGCGGATTGGGAGCGGTTGTGGTGGCACCAAAATTCTGTTCACCACCTGTGCCGGTCCAGCCGGGAACATAGCCCGACGTGCTTGTTGATCCATCACTGAAGGTCAGGGTGCCGCTGAAAGTGGTGGTGCCCCAGCCATTCGTCCAGATGCCGCCGGCAAGGTCACCGGTAACGGCGACGGAGGGATTGGTAAGACTGGCCTGGTAATTTGCCTGGCTCTGGTAAACAAGATTAAATCCGGGGTTTACCACCGGAATCACGGTTTGCGACGCTGACGCGACGGCCGCGCCCGTGCCGCAGGCGGCGGCAGCGCAAAGGATACCGGTAAGAACTTTATTCGTACGTACACGCATGGATACATCTCCTCCCGAGCAACGCCCGGATAACAGAATATAAAGCCCGTAGCCGACACTCGCGGCTACTGAATTCAGGCCGACAGTTACAACGCAGCTTGTAGACATCATTTACCAGAGCGCCATCTGAACAGATGGTTCGCCATTGGTTGCCAATAATGGTCCTCAGTGCAGGCCAGTATTGAAAAATGTCTTTTCCAAGAAGCCTGCGTTCGATACGTTTACTTTAATGCCATGGCGACAAATCCGCAATATTGTTTTTCCACAATATTAATCGAATTTTCCACAGTATGCCGAGGCCCTGTTAAAGACCGGGAAAAAGACCGGGAAAAGTGTGGTTTTGAACAGGAATTGATCGGTCATACAGGATGGTGCGCGTGCACCCGCATGGTTTTGCGATAGGCCAGCGGGGTCATTTTTTTATAGCGGCAAAACGATTCGCTGAAAAGCTGCGCGGAGCTGAAGCCGACCCGTCGGCCAATGTCACCGATGGTCGATTCACCGGATGCCAGCATTTCGGACGCCCGCAACAGCCGCTGCCGCCGAACCTCCTCCGCCGGCGGCCGGCCGAGCTGTCGCTTAAAGCGTGTTTCCAGCGTGGTGCGGGAAACTCCCAGGGCATAGAGCAGCATTTTAATATTCATTCCTTCATGCAGATGATCGCGGATAAAGGCGATGGCCCTGCGCACCAGTGCATCTTCAACGGCAATAATGTCTGTTGATCGTCGGGACGCCACGGACAGCGGCGGGATCAGGATCGTTCGCGGTGCGGCGCGACCGGCGGCTTTTCCGGATGGTTTATCGGCAAGCAGGTGTTGCATGGCCTCATAGCCAATCCGGTAGCAGTTCAATTGGATACTGGAAATATTGGGTTCCCGAAGACAGGTGAGCAGTTCGTCGTCATCCACGCCAAGCACCGCGGCCTGTTCCGGGATTTGTATCTTTGCGTGAAGGCACGCCTCAACCACCATCACGGCGCAGCAATCATTGGCACAAAAGATTGCAACCGGGGAATCGCTGCGGCTGACCGTGCCCCCGACGATCTTTTCTGCGATGGCCGCAAGATTCCATGCGGCACCATCGGCCGTCAAGTGGACCGTTGGGCGCTTGCCCCGGCGGGCCAGGGCCCCTCGATAACCTTCCAGACGCAGATTGGACCAGTAAAATTCCTTATAGCCGAAAAACAGGTAGTGGCTGAATCCGCGTTCAAGGAAATATTCCGCCGCAAGCCGCCCGACCGCCACATCATCGGCAATAACCCGTGGCAGCGGCGGTGGATGCACCTCTCCGGAGGTGTCCACCGTCCGGATTGAACCGGCGGCAAACAGGGCCGGCAACCGCAGAGACGGTTCGCAAGCCCCCAGCAACACACGGTCAAATTTCGGTTGCCGGGATTCCAGCACGGTCTGTGCCTGAACGTGATCACAATGATAGAGTCTGGCATGATGAAATTCTTCAACGGCCGCAGCGGCACCGCGAAGAATTCCGCGATTGTACGCGTGGGCGAAATTCCCCACGATAGCCACGCACAATTCGCGGATTGGGGGTCGTTTGCTTTTGGCCATAGCTATTGATTCTCCCGAACGCAGTGTTAAACGTTTAATGTTTAGCCTATGCGGTCACGTGCCGGGGCAAATATTAAATACTACAAGGTATCACGATTAAATTATACCACCAGCCCGCCGCATTCCGCCAATTTTTGCGCAAATTCAGCCCGTCGGCCCGAAAGGCGTCGTCCTCCCATATCCGCCGCGGCTGCTTGGTTTCCGGCGTATTAATTTGCCGACAATTCCACCAGCCTGCCCACCTTGAAACTCTCCATTGGTCGGCCGTCACGCAGCCAGACCGGACCGCCGGCCAGCAGCTTCCGGGAAAATTCAACGGTTCGCCGCCATTCGGTATCCGCTATATGGCTTTTTCTGCGATTTATGACATCCATGTCATCGGAAAGAAAGTCCGCGATCAGCGGGTAAAAAGTGCTGTACCGACGTTTATACTCCGGACCGGCATGAATATCTCCAGTGCTCTGTCAATCCTAATTTGCAGGCTTGACAGAGCACTACGCGGAGTCGTGCCGTAACCGTAAGTGTTCACCGTCAGCAGTCGCGATCCGAGGCGAAGCGAATAATGTTCCGCCAGGAAATCCGGAAATTCCAACAGGATGACCGCGTCAAGCTCGTCGGAATAGGCGGCTGCCAGCAGGGGCGATGCGGGCCGCATCACGATCGCGGCGCGCGAATCGCCGCTGATCAGGTGCTCGGCAAGCAGTCGTTTAATTTCACGGGCACCGAGCGGTCGTTTTCCCAGCCGCATGGTGGTAAAGAGTGAACGCCATCCAAAAAGCTCCGGCTGAAGCATTCGCAATTTGGAATTCGCGAGCCGAATGGCAACCGGATCTGACGCCGCCGTTCTGTCATTATGGTATTTCGACATCGTTGCTGAGTTTAATCAGGACCTTTCCAGTGCGCCAAGTGGGCAAATTTATTCCAATTATGAAGGTGTGCTCGTTTTATCGGGAAGAGAAAATAGTAACCGTTCACGGGCCAAAATCCCCGCAAAACCAGAGGAATAATGGGGAAGCCGAATCGTATTTGGCCTGGAAATCCACGGGAAATAGTGTCGATAAGGTAAAAAATGGCGTTTCCTGCCTGTTTTCGCCACATTTTTCCCGTGAACGGTTACGATTGCGGTTCGCAGGCGTGCGGCGAGCCGGTTATAATTTCGGTGCCGTTGCGGGACCTCATGCCTGCGGCAAAATTTCATGTAACATAGCTCTTTTTGGAGATCTGATGTCCGGGCCGCCGAAAAAGAAGATGCGAGTTCTTGATCTGCTTCGCGATCCATTCGGGCCGGGGCGCCGGGCGCGGCGAAGCCGTTTTTCCGCAGATTTTCTTTCCGGTCGCCATCCGGCAGAGCCGGAAATGCCCTTGGCGGAACTTAAGCGCATCGTCTTTTTTAACCATTTTCACAATGGCGATATCCACTTGGCACGTGGCATTGTGCGGGAAATAGTCAGAGCACTTACCGGCGCGACGTTTCTCTACAGCCATGCTTGCCCGTCCGACTTGCTCGCGGATATGCCATCCATTGATCACGATTCGGCTCTATTTAAACAATTGCGGAACAATAAGCCCTATCTGGTGGACCGTTCCTCCGGAACGGTATTTATTAATACATGGATCGGCTGTCTGGGTACGCAAGCGGTTGAAGCAACAGGGGGTTGCAACATTCTGCTGCTTCATGAAATTCTGGCCGCCAGCGTGCGGCGATCCCTTGGCCTGGTACTGCCGCCAGTGACGGAATGTATGCCTGCCCCGGATTTTTCCAATTTTCATATTCAATCCATCAATGCGTTTATGCAAAACGACGCACGGGTAAAGATACTTATCTCAAACGGAAAGGTTCTGTCCCAGCAGAGTACCGATTTTGATTTTGCCCCGTTTATTCTTGCGTTGGCCGAAAAATTCCCCAGTATTCTTTTTGTTCCCTCTAATCCGACAGGCCTTAACCGCCCCAATATCATTCACTCCGCCGATATTATTCAGAAAAACGCGCCGGACCTGAATGAAAACGGATACCTGAGTACTTTTTGCTCCGCAGTCATCGGCAGAAGTTCCGGCTCCTACAGCTTTTCGATACACCGTCGCAATCTTGGGTCGCGCAAGATATTTCTTTCCTTCTGTCACTGTCCGCTGGAAGCGAGTCTTGGATTTGATGAGCCGGTATTTCAAACCCGGTGTTCGTTTATTGCCACCAATGACTTTCGCCCTGAATTTATGCTCCGTCGCATGATCCGTGTTGTGGAAATTGCCGCTGCGGGTTGCGCTTGCATGGACGCCACCGTTGAAACCGCGGACAGTTCGCCGGTTCCGGTCTAGCCGGTTAAACTTCCACAGCGGGCCGCCGCCGCGCAGCCTTGCATTTTTTCGGGAGCGGCGGAGAATACCGGCATACCACAGCTCGAAACGATTCGCGCTGTCAGGCTGCGGCATCGCAAACAAGGATGATCCCTCATGGCCGAGACCCTTGGGTCATTGTGTGACAAGCTGACCATCGTGGACCTGAAAATCTGGCACAGTACCGATGCCGTTCGCCTTAAAAGCCTCCGATCGCAGAAATCGGCTCTGCAACGGGAAATCAATGAGTTAATAGCCGGTGCCTTTGCCGGCGATATTCCCGTGGGCCGACTGGCTTTTGCCGCCAATAAGGTGTACAAACGTCGGGGAAATCAGGTCGCGCCCGTGGTGGGCGGTATGGGCGAGGTGATTTCCCAATTGGCCACGACAAATTGCGCTTTATGGCATGAACAGGAAAAGGTATATGAATTTGAAAAAGTACCTGATACCCAAAAAGCGGTCGTGGTCAAAAAACTGGCCATCCTGAATCTTCAGCGGAATAAATGTATGGAACAATTAGATCGCATTCTTGTCAGCGCTGTAAAAAAAAGGTCAGTCCCCGCAAACGTTAGGAGCCGCCATGCACTTGATTAAACGACAGACCTGCCGCGTATGCGGATCACCCCATCTTCAAAAAGTCATTGATCTGGGCGAACAATTTCTCCAGGGATCATTTCTTAAGCCGGGAACCGACTCCCCTCCGTTGCGCCGCATTCCCACAACCGTTGTCCGCTGCGACCCATCCCAGCGCGAAGGCGCATGCGGTTTGCTGCAAATGGCCCACAGTGTGCCGCCGCAGATCCTTTATTCAAGCTACTGGTACCGCAGCGGCACCAATCAGACCATGCGCGACCACCTGCGAGGCATCGCCGAAGAGGGGGCGGCATTGTCCGGTAAAGCCGGCGCGCGCGTTCTGGATATTGGCGCCAACGACGGCACTTTGTTAAGTTACTACCCGACGGATTTTGAAAAATTTGGTATCGATCCGTCCAACGTCGCGCAAACCAGCAAGGTGAAATTCAAGCTGGTGCAGGATGTGTTTCCTTCGCAGGAACTTTCCGACCTGATGGGAGAGAAAAAATTCGACGTCATCACCTCCATCGCCATGTTTTATGATCTGGAAGATCCGGTGACATTCGCACGCGGCATTGGCGATATGCTGGCAGCCGATGGCCTGTGGATATTTGAAATGTCCTACATGCCCGCCATGCTGGAAACCAATTCCTATGACACGATCTGCCATGAACATCTGGAATATTACAGTCTGGCGGTTATTGAAAACATCCTCAAACGCGCCGGTATGAAGGCATTTCGCGCCACATTTAACGCCATCAACGGCGGATCCATCCGCGTTTACGCGGCCCGGGAACATAACTTCCGCTTTAAAAACCCCGAATTTATGGAAGAGCTCCACCGGCTGCGCCTGCGGGAATTTGATATGGAACTCGACACGGAAAAGCCCTACCGCAATTTTCAGGACCGTATTAATGTTCACAGACAGGAACTTAACGGACTGCTTAGAAAACTTAAAAAGGACGGAAAGCGCATTCATATTTACGGCGCGTCCACCAAGGGAAATACCATTCTCCAATGGTGCGGTATTGACAACCGAATTATTGATGTCGCCGCCGAGCGAAGCCAGGAGAAATTCGGTGCCCAGACCCTGGGCACGGAAATTCCCATCGTCAGCGAAGCGGAATCCCGCGCCATGAAGCCGGACTATTATCTGGTTCTGCCCTGGCACTTCGCCGCGGAATTCCTGAAACGGGAAAAAGAAACGCTGGCCGCCGGTGCCAAATTCATTTTTCCGTTGCCTCACATTACCGTGATTGACAAAGATTCCCCGCCAAACGCCTTTAGCTTTTAGGCCGGTTAAATAATGGGACAGGCTATTATATTTGGTGCCGGCGGACAGACCGGCCGGTATCTCCAGCAGCTGCTTATCGCGGAAGGAACCACCGTTTGCGGTGCCAGCCGACAAAGCTCGGATCGCCGCACGGATATTCGGGATTTTACACAGGTCGAATCCCTGATCCGTGACCTTCAGCCGGATTCCGTATTTCATCTTGCGGCCAATTCCACCACCAGTCACGACACTCTCTTTGAAAACCAGGCCACCATCATGAATGGCACGCTTAACGTCCTGGAAGCGGTAAAACGCCATGCACCCCAAGCACGTGTTTTTATTACCGGCAGCGGGCTGCAATTCGTCAACAACGGCCGGCCCATTGATGAACTCGCTCCTTTTCATGCATCCAGCCCCTATGCCGTTTCACGCATTGGATCCGTTTATGCGGCTCGCTATTACCGATCTTTCGGATTGCGGATTTTTGTTGGCTATCTGTTTAATCACGAAAGCCCGTTGCGCCCGATCCGACACGTCAGTCAGATGGTGGCCAGTGCGGCCGCGGCAATTGCGGCTGGAAAACAAACTATCCTTGAAATCGGGGATTTATCCGTCCGCAAGGAATGGACTTTCGCCGGCGATATAGCCGCGGCGATCCATACCCTGGTAAAACAGGATCAGGTTCAAGAGGCGGTCATTGGCTCCGGGCAAGCTTTTTCCATTGAACAATGGGTGGCCGAATGCTTTGGCCCGTTGGGAATGGATTGGAAATCGTTGGTCCGCACCCGACCGGATTTCCGTGCCCAATACAATGTGCTGGTATCCAATCCCGCCACAATGCGGTATTTGGGCTGGACGCCGCGCGTTTCCTTTCAAGAACTGGCGCAATTAATGGTGCGGCATGCCGCGGACGTTATAACCGGTGGCACCCTGGCCGGTTAAGCGACCTCCCGTGGCTTATGAGTCAAACTCGCCAAAGCCGCGCGGATGACCGGCGGTACGAATAAGCCAGTACCGCGGTGGCTCATAATGGTTTTCCGCGGTAAACGGGCCGACGAATTTATCCGACAGCAAATCATCCCGCACAAAAAAGGCGTTCACACCGCACAAATCGCATCCCACCAGTGAATAGCCGTGGCTGCGGCCTAAGTTTTCGTACGCTTTCAGGCTTGCACCGTAATAAAAGCTGCCGTCGAACCATTGATCGGCCGCATAGCGAACTTTCCAGTCCAGCCCGGCGGGCATCGTGGCATTGTATTCCACCACCACCACCCGCGGCCGGTATTTCGCCAATGCGTCCCATATGTAATATGTATTACGGTCAATATCAATGGAAAGCAGATCCAAATCCGGCATGACTTGGGCCTTGGATAACAGATCGTTGATGTTCTCTGCGGTAATGAACCCCTCCATCAGCTTTAACCGGTTGGAAGAAATCTGGCCGGCAAAATGGGTGCGGATGGCATCAGCGCATTTCCCATCTCCCTCCAGCCACACACCGGGCCACCCTTCCGCCAGAAGAAACGCTGTATTGTTTTCGCGGCCATCGCCAACGCCAATTTCCACAAAGGTGCGGCTATTCGATCCAATTCGCCCAAATATTTCCGCGATAATCCCATCCTCGCCGTTTTGCGAATAAATCTGATGCTCAAAATGCGCCAAGCGCCGCGGGTCGCAGTAACGCTCCGTCTTAAGCAGTTTAAGCAGGAAAAGCTCCTGGTTTGATCGGAGTATATTGGCGGCCGTCCCACCGATGCGCTCCGAAGCCTTGTTAAACTGTTTCTGCGTAACAAAACCGGCGGCGGAGAACCATTTCGACATTTTTGCCATAATTCACTGAATCCTTCCTGCGAATATCGACGTTACAAATTGCGCAATAGTTTATCCCCAATCCTATTTTCACAAAAGCCCGTCACATCCGTGACCGGAATTGTTTGATGCCGCAAAAAAAAACATCCGCGGAACCGTCGCTGAGTGGGATCGAAAATCGTCGGCTTGAAGCCGGACTAAGGGAAGCGTATTCTTTCTTAACGCTGCGGCATTATGCTTCAGTTAAGATTTGGAGACTGACAATGGGCGAATCAGCCACTGCGGATTTATGCCTTAGCAATCAGCGGGAATTGCGGAAATATCAGCATAAGATCACGGGTGCCCAGTTTCTTGTGCCGTTCATAAGCCATAAAGGGATACGCACGCAGGCGGGCAAACTCCTGGTGCGTTTCAGCAAATCACGGCATTATTTTATTGGCCGATCGTGGCAGGGAACCCGCTATGTGGGAAACGTTCGCGATACCGCCAGTCTGTCCTGGACGCGATGGCCGCATATTCAGGGAAATAATCTTGAACAGCTACACCGCCTGATCGGCACTGCGGCTCGCCCCTGCTATGTGGATGTGGGGGCAAACGGTGGTTTATATTGCTCCAACATTGGCCAATTGCTGCAAGCGCGCGGGACCGTCGTTGGCTTTGAAGCGGATCCCGATTTGGCCAGTCTTGCGGCGGCATCCGCGGCACTTAACAATCTGGACAATGTGCGGATATTTCCCCTGGCCGCCAGCGATGCGGACGGCGAGCTTGTTTTTCATACCGTCCCTGCCAGGTCCACATCCTCTTCCGTGCTTTACGAGCATCTTCTGAAGGAATGCGGCGGAGATACCACCAGCATCCGGAAAATCAGCGTGCGATGCATCCGGCTGGATGATCTGCTACCTCAATTATCCGAAATCCAGAATGCCGACAAAATTGTGCTGAAGGTGGATGTGGAAGGTCATGAAATGTCGGTTTTCCGCGGTGCCGCGGAGTTTATTCGCAAATGGCAGCCATCTATTTTCTTTGAGTGGAATAAAGATTGCGTCACGCCCGAACGTGCCTCGCTTAAATCAATGACCGATTTTCTCGCGTCGCTGGCACCCTACCAATTTTCCGCGGTTCATGAAGCCGGCGGTAAAATCCCGTTTCCCCCCCCACCGGAGGAATCTCCGCTCAATATTATTGCATACATGTAACTTGCTGGACACCAAGCTTCCATATTGCCCGTTAGCCATCGTGTTGCTTCCGGGCCACGACCATTGCCGGTTCGCTACCGGCCTGGGGGGGCGACATTTTGTGATTTCTTCCGCCTCGCCAGCCATACCCGTGCCGGAAATGTCAATAAAAATCGATATTGCCGCTGCTTTATCTGAAATGGCTTTTCCAACCGATACATGGCCATCGCCTCATCAAAACAGCCGATATTTTTGACGATCACTGCAAATTTTTGCGCCATTATCGCCAGCCGCCGGTCCAGATCGCGCCGGTTAACGCCCGTTATGTCATGAAAGCGGCCCTGCCCATCAAGTTCCCGCAGCCGCTTCATCCCTTCATACCAGAAATCCGCCCGTTGCGAATAGCTGCCCGTGTGCCGCCGATACCGCATCAGTGGCTTGTCGCCGGCAATCCCCACCGGCCCGCGGCCGAACATTCCCAGAAAAAACGGCACGTCTTCCATACATCCGCGGCGGGTTTCAAAGCGTATCCCTTCGGCCTTTGCCTTATCAAACATGACGCCGGAGGTCTGCATGATCAACCGATTATGCGACCGTCTTGCTTCTTTTAACGGGCGCAACATAAGACCGCCATTCCGCCGCGCCAGCCGCAGATTATAGCATTTGCCATGCGGAGAATCGGTATTGCTGTGCGGCACCACCACCATGGAACATTCCGGATGCCGAAGATAAAAATCAACCTGGCAATGCAGTTTCTCCGGCATCCATAAATCGTCATGGTCCAGCAGGGCCACATATTTGCCGCGGGCTTCATCAATGCCGCGATTGCGCGCCACGCCAATGCCGCCGTTGGGTTGGGTAATCAGGCGAAGCCGGTCTTTATAGGGTTCCAGTCGCTGGGCGGTGTTGTCCGTGCTTCCGTCATTAATAATGACAATTTCAAAATCGGTAAAGGTCTGGGCCAACACCGTTTCCAGTGTTTGAATCAGCAGGTCCGGGCTGTTGTAGGTGGGAATGACCACGGATACCAGCGGTGTATCGGCCATTGGCCAGGCTCCGGAAATGGGCAAGCAAAGTTACGCGCTTTGCCACAGGCGGTCTTCAGGCAAATCAGGCCTGATTTGCCTGAGAATAGCCTAAAAACGAT
>JAJZEY010000067.1 GCA_021805585.1 Planctomycetota bacterium | reverse complement strand
CTGGCGTTGCAGCTTTTCCGCCAGACGGGTGTTGAGTTCCGGAACGTGAAAAGTTGCTGCATCAACCATGATAACCTTTCGGCCTCTGCCTCCGTCGCTTCAAGATCGCCTTTGGACTCTATTTTAGGCTTCCGCCCGCATTGTTCAACCCTGCCGTGGTTTCCCGCCTACTGGCCCATTCCTTCCTGATTTGCGGGCAAGGTCCCGATTGGACGCGTGCCCTGAATGACATTAAGGCAATAAACCGTTCCGTCACCCGCAGATTCACGCGGAGCGCTCCACCAGGCCATGCGAGCCAGGCGATTCCTTTCGGCTGTCTGTTTTCGGCGGGGCATTGCCCGCAGCGATCGGGTTGTTCCGCCGCCGCCATGGGCCTTAGCCTTTTTTGTGTGAATTATGTATACTGGTGGACTGTCAATCCTATTTTGCAGGCTTGGCAGATCACTTGTTTCAACGACCAATCGCTATAGAGATTCAAAAGTTTTTGCGTGAGGAATTTATGGCAAGCGCGAATCCCGGAAAATTGGCCCTGTGGCTGGTTGTTTTAGTGCTGGCTGCAGCAGGTGTATTCTGGTTTATGCACCGGCCCAGGCCGAATCCGATTTTGACCTATCCAGCCAGCCGCACCGCGGTGGCGACGGATTTCTTTAACTTGATCGGCAGCGGCCAGCCTGGCGGCTACCAGAAGGCGTTTTCACTTATTACCTGGCCGCAGCGCCGGGCGCACCGCAACCATGCCGGTCAGTATCGGCAGCGGTTTGAAAATCTTAACGCGTATCTGACCGGACTGTTTGGTTCCCATTGGGCGGATGATATTCACGTGGAACCGACGGCGGATTTAACATCGGCCGGGGACGCTCGCTGGCCGTTGACCGTACGTATTAAAACCGAACGATTCCATTTGAAAATTCAGAATCAAAACCGGTTTTCCAGCGTCGCGGGTCTGGCCCGGAGGCATTACGGCCTGGTTGCCATTCGTGAGTTTTCCTTCAGCGGCGGTGCCAAAGCGCAGCAGGTCGCGGGCACATCCGCTCTGTTGAATATGGTGGGCGCAACGGGTGCGGCCGCCAATGTGACCGGTATTTCCGCCGCCTATGGCAGCAGTGGAACGCAAAAGCCCTGGCAGATTAAACAGCGGCTGCTGCCCGTGGTGGAAAACCCCCAGGCCGGTGCCCTGGCGCAATGTGTGTATCAGTTGTGGCCCGTGCGAAAAGACCCGACGGTGCGGATGGTGCTGGAAAAAATTCAGCATGACAGCCGCTATGCGCTGAATATTCAGCGGGACGCACAGGCGGTTTTAAGCGGCCGGGTGGACAAGGCGATTTTAATCGGCAATGGAGTGGTCAATACAAAATAAACTGATCTTCGCACGGTTCCGCAGCCCCTTATGTTTGCACCGAAACCAGAGTGTCCGGAATGTTCCGGTTATTCCGGCTTTGCCTGCGCCACCAGACAGCGCTGGTGGCCGGCCACATCACGGACAATCCGCAGGTCCGAAAATTTCCCGGTAGACGAAAGAATCGCCTCCACAGCCACCGCCTGATCAAACGCGGTTTCAAGCATTAAAACCCCGCCGGGCTTAAGCCAGACCGGTGCCTCCGCTGCGATCCGTTTATAAAAGGTTACGCCATCCGGGCCACCATCCAGTGCCAGCCGCGGTTCATGGCGGCTCACTTCCGGCATAAGAGTCGCAATTTGCGAAGTGGGAATGTAGGGCGGATTGGACACAATCAGGTCAAATTTCACCGGTGGAGATAATTCCCGCACAGCGGCGAACAGGTCGCCCTGACGCCATCTTATGCGGTCGGACAGTTGAAGCGCCGCCGCATTTTTCTCGGCCACGGCCAGGGCCGGCGGGCTGATATCGGCGGCAATAAGCCGCGCCGCCGGCAGATTTTTCGCCAAAGCCAGCGCGATGCATCCGCTGCCGGTGCACAAGTCCAGAATATCCGGCGTTTCCCAGCCTGCGTTGGCACGCACCAGGCCGATGGCCTGTTCCACCAGGGTTTCGGTGTCCGGCCGGGGAATAAGCACGTCGGCTGAAACGGCAAGTTCCATGGAAAAAAACCAGCCCTTCCCGATGAGATAGGCCACGGGTGTGTGTTCTTTACGCAGGCGGACAAGCTCGCGAAAGCAGGCCACTTTTTCCGGCGGAGGGAACTGATCAAACTGGGTGTACAACACCATGCGCGAAGTCCCCAGGGCATGGGCCAGAAGCAATTCCGCACTCAGACGCGGTTCGTCAATACCCGCACGGGTGAAGAATTGCGCGGTCCATTCGAGCAATTCTCCGGTTTTCCAGGCGGTTTTGTTTGCGGGCCGGGCCATATTCATGTCATAGTTGTAGCATGGACGCGGCAAAATTTCACCGCCGGCGCGGCGGGTTATTTTTGCCGGCCGTAGGCCTGATGAATCAGGGTGGCGAAGGCATTTATTTTCCGGTAATCGCCGGTCCACGTTGTGTACATATAACCGATAACGCCCGGAACCGGTTTTGCAGCGCGTATCCACGCGGCGGTCTGGCTTAGTGGAGCGTCGTAATACGCGGCGATGATCTGCCGATTGCCACGGGCTTCAAAAAACTTCAAAGATTTGCGCTTATGATCCCCATTCCAGTTCATGACAATGGTGCGGCGGCCCAGACCGTTCCATGATCCGGCCCAGGACCCGTTTACCAGATAATATGACCCATGCGCATTGTGGTTGGGGTCAAACATATCGCTCCAGGTGTAAATAACATCGCCATGCAGCAGATTGCGGCAATAGCGTGTGGTGGCGGCCAGAATCTGGCCCGGTGTTTCATGAAGGCGGGTGCAGGATTTATCCCAGTCAAGCACGCGGTCTTCATCAATGTCCATCATATAATGGCCAGTGTGAAACGCGGCCCTTACACTTCGGGCGTTTTGTGCCAGCAGATCGCGAAATTGGCCCGAACCAAGGCAGGCGGCGACCTGTCCATCATAAAAAATGGGCGGGTAATACCAGGAAACACGCACCACTGTTCCATTGGGAACCGGTCGAAGAAAATGAATATTGACCGGCTTGTGCCACGCAACGTATGCGCCCGGCCATGGGCGATTACCCAGTTCAGGGTCCACGATCGGCCGGTAATCGACTCCGGACCGGTAGCCGGTAATAGTGGTCGGCGCGCCGGGGCGGCTTAACGGATTCACCAGACCGGCGACCGTCAGACGCCAATTCTTCCAATCCAGGCGGCCGTGTGCACTTCCCCAGACGCCAAAATAAATACCCACCCGCGGATGCTTCAGTGTGTCAAATACCAGATCGTACCGCTTCCAGGATTGCGTTGCTTTGGTTTTAAGCGACTCATATTGCAAATTGCGGCCACCACGCCGCGTCAGCACCACCAGCTTCGGACGGCCTGTAAATCCTTGCGTGCGAATCATAAAATGTATGTGGTAGGCGCAAAACCGGTGCAGCCTGCGGGCGAAAACCATGCGGGCGTTGCCAACGGGGTTGCTGACTTGCGCCATGCCATTTTGCAGCCCCACGGTGGAATCTTGCCATGAGGGTTTGTTTCCCAGGCTGATGCCTGTTTGGGGTGCCGGACGTCCCACATTGTTCTCCACAATAAATGAAACGTTCCGCACCGGAACGCCTTCGGCCAGAGTTGGATTGGCATATAAAATATCATTGGAATAACCAATCGGAAAAACGGCGGGAACCAGCGTCAGGTGAAGCTGCTTGGCCAGCTTTCGCACACGCTCGACGTTTCGCATATAGGCCGCGGTATTCCCGCCCAGAACATTTAAATGTGCCAGTTTGCTGTCTGAAAGAAGGATGTGCGAATAGCCCGCCCGGGCGGCGCGCGTCCAGATGCGACGGATACGGGTGACATTGGCATTCACCAGAAGGTTGGTGGAATCATACAGCCAGAGTTGCGGTGCCCTGCCGGGGGTTTGCATCGCGTCGGCGGCACGAATTGAGGGCCTGTTGGGGCCGATGCAAAGCGCGACCGCACCGGTTAAGATAGCCAGTCGAATAAGCTGGTCTGGACGCAATTTGGCTGGCTGGCGGTGCTGGAATATTTTGGGTCCCATGTGCGGCCTCCTGTTGGACTAATCGGGAATTAATGCCCAAAAACAGCGAAGTTCTCTTTATACTACACGAAAGGGTTTGGACATGGTAACGCCCAGGACACAAGCGATACTTCATTTCCGAAAGTCGCAAAACTCGCGCCGCGATTTCTGCCGGACTTTGGCGATTGTGGCCGGCGGGGCGGGGATACTGGGCGCGGCGGCGGCTTTCGGCAAGCCGCACTCGGGCCATGCCCCCACCGTGCGCGGCTGGAATCAGTTGCCCGTAACGCCACGGGTTCATGCCGACGGCACCGTTACATTTTTGTTTCCGGCCGGGCGGGTCATGCGAGTGGTACTGGAAATGGGCGGCTTTGCGCCGGCACCGCTGGTGAAAAACGCGGATGGGTTGTGGCAGGTTACCGTGGGACCGTTGCCTGCGGGGATATACAGCTATGCCTTTAATGTGGATGGCGTGCGGGTTCTGGACCCGTTGAACCCATGGATCAAGAAAAACCTGTTTTATCCAGGAAGTCTGGTGCTTGTGCCGGGGAACCCCGCTTCGCTTTGGCAGGATTTGCCGGTGCCGCATGGCGCGGTGACGGAGCATTTTTACCATTCAAAAGTGGTGGGGGACAATCGGAATTATTTTGTTTACACGCCGCCGGGGTATGACCCGCAGTCCGCGAAAACCTATCCGGTACTGTATCTCCTGCATGGTTATAGCGATGTGGCCAGTGCGTGGACCAAAATGGGGCGGGCTAATTTTATTCTGGACAATCTGATCCATCAGCGAAAAGCCACGCCCATGATTGTCGTCATGCCGCTGGGTTACGGCGATGATTCCATCGTATCCCGGACGACGGCCAACGTCAGTGATCCCAAACTTCTGTTCCGCAATATTGAAAAGTTTCAGAAATCCCTGTTTTCGGAAATTATGCCGCGCATGAAAAGGGAGTATCGCATTGGTTCCGGCCCGAAGAACACGGCAATTGCCGGTCTGTCCATGGGCGGGGGAGAAGCTCTGGTGATCGGGCTTAACAATCCAGACAAGTTCGCCTGGATTGGCGGAATGAGTTCGTTTTGTGGAACCGCGGGACCGGACTTTACGTCTATTTTTCCACAACTTAATCCACATGATAACGCCCGTCTCCGACTGCTTTGGGTATCCTGCGGCAAACAGGACCCGCTGGTGGGGACCGCGAATCGGAATCTTGATGCGTGGCTGACCCAACGCGGGATAAAATTCCATAAAGTCTGGACGCCGGGAGGCCACCAGTGGCGCGTCTGGCGTGATAACTTGGGCAATCTGGCACCCATGCTGTTTAAGCCCTGAAAAGTATTCCGAATTCGGGTGCCGCGGGCCACGCGATAAGGCAAAATGGACCCCATGCGATGGGCGGCCGGCTGCCGGCACGTTGGACAGAGTATGAGGCCAAGTCGGCCCGCTTGCGTAGAAAGCGGGCTCGTGTGATGATTCCATTTGCCCCAATTGAGTGTTATTTCGCGGGAAGGGTATGCATGGCCACGGTTGAGCTGAAAAATGTATCCAAAGTGTATCCTGACGGCGTGCAGGCCGTTCGCGGTATTTCCCTTTCCATTCAGGATCGTGAATTCATTGTACTGGTGGGGCCGTCGGGTTGTGGCAAAACCACCACTTTGCGGATGGTTGCCGGCCTGGAGGAAATTTCCGCCGGTACCTTATCCATTGATGGGCGGGTGGTTAATTCGGTTGCTCCCAAAGACCGGGATATTGCCATGGTTTTTCAAAATTATGCGCTTTACCCGCACATGAGTGTGTATAAAAATATGGCCTTTTCGCTGCAGATGCGCAGGCGCGAACTTAAGCTCACCAAACCGCAGATCGACCAGCGCGTGCGTGAGGCGGCGGCCATTCTTGGCCTGACCGATTATCTGGATCGGCGGCCCAAGGCTCTTTCCGGCGGCCAGCGACAGCGCGTTGCGGTGGGGCGGGCCATTGTCCGCAATCCCAAGGCGTTTCTTTTTGATGAGCCGCTGTCCAATCTTGATGCCAAGCTGCGGGTGGAAACCCGCGCGGAAATTAAACGGTTGCATCTGCGGCTGAATACCACCACCATTTATGTCACCCACGATCAGGAAGAAGCCATGACTCTGGGTGACCGGATTGTGGTCATGAAGGATGGTGTTATTCAACAGTGTGCGCCGCCCCTGGAAGTCTATGAGAAGCCGCTGAACATGTTTGTCGCCGGTTTCGTCGGCACACCGCCGATGAATTTCTTTTGTGGTCGCGTCGATTCCTCCGGAGATTTTGTCATTCAACAGGCCAATGGCCCGCCCCAGTGCCTGCCACTGGCACCGCATCTGGCGGCTGCCGCCGGTGCCCATGCCGGACAGGACCTGGTTCTGGGTGCTCGCCCGGAAGCCCTTTCGCCGGATTGCGCCGGTCGTTTTGCCGGCCAGCGCAATAAGCTTGATGCCCGCACCGGTGTTATTGAACCCCTGGGGGACAAGGTGGATGTCCATTTTTCCGTGGGCGGCCAGGATCGGTTTGTTTGCCGAACGGATTCCGCACATGCCGGGCAGATTCGTCCGCATGAGGCCATTACATTGTATCTGGCAACAGACCGCTGCCATCTGTTTTTGCCCGGCGAGCAAGGTCGGAATATTTCACTTTGACTTGCCGCGGAAACCGCGAACGACGGCTTCGCCGAGAGCAGGTAAACAGGTGCGGTTGGAAACTAAGGCTTCGGGAAAGCCGGCAAACTGCCCGCGCCCCGCGCAATTCAATGTACCTTCCAGGGGTCGGGCGTCCGGCCCGCTTCGCGTAAACTTTTCGCCGAAGTACGTTTGTGTTTTCTCACGATGAAAGTAGAGAGCTGAAAGTAGACCGCAGGATGCCTGGCAATGTTTCGGCGATAGCCACTCTTTTGTCCCAACCGAATTTGCTCTCCTGCTCTGCGTCGCTGCGGCAACGCTGGGGGAGCGGGTGCCTGGCCCGCATCGTCATGTGCCGCAGGCATCCATTCAAATCATGAAGCACCACCGTCCGCGGCGGCAGGTCGAATGGGTGTTCAACAAAAAAGTCAGTTATTGATATATCTATGTGTTCTATGCGGTTAAATTCAACGCCGGGCCAAAAAGATCACAGACGTGCCATGGGGGATAATCGCACAGGCCGCACAGCCACGCCGACAAAGCAATAACTCTGGAAAACCTATCCCGGTGCTGCGGCGATCCCAGGCCTTCGGCCTCGACCGGTTTTCGGCTGGGAAAAATGCTGAATTTCGAAGCCTTAAAAACGATAGATGCACTGGGTTGAATGTGCTTGTGTTCGCCGGGCCACAGGCTGCGTAGTTCCATTGAGCCGCTGCGACGCCGCGGAGGGCCTGTTGGCGGCCCACCCCGCGGGCGGGCAGGGGGCCGTGGATTTTGGCGTTCGTGGTTCATGTATTGACTCTCCACACTTTCCTCCTCGATTCGCGCCCCCGACTGCCGATCCTCCGTCAATCCTGATTGGCCGGCGTGGCGACGCGCTAATCCGGCTGTTCAATCGGGCCGCCGCCTGTTCCAATCGCGTGCATCAGCCGATCGCGAAACTCCTGAATCCACGCCACTTTTGCGTGCACTGCAAACAGCCATTCCGGCGGACCAAAATGACGCAGCCGGCCGCGGTTGCTAAGCCCCAGCATCACCTCGCATATCAGGCTTTCAATCATCAGGTCGGGCAATATGTTCAGTTCCGCCTGACTTAGTGTGCGAATCGTTTCATAGCCGGTAATAAACGCATGAAGTCGGCTGGTGTTCAGCGACACATTCCAGGCGCGCGGATCGCCATGGCCAATGCGGATCGAAAATTGCAGGGCCGCGTTGGCGGTGTCAATAATGTGCGGAAACAGATAACAACTGTCGTAATCAATAACGGCGGAAACATGCTGCCCGGTGAAAAGGCAATTGCCGGGATGAAAATCACAATGCACCAGCCCTATGGGCCACGTTTCCAAACCGGCGGCGGACGCCTGCCCGGCGGCCCGGCCGTAAAGCGTGCGCAGCGTAGCAAGTTCGGCCGCGCATTGGGCCTGCTGGGCGTCATCCAATGTCGTATCTTTCTCCAGAAGAACAGACACATTGTGAAAGGCTTTGTTAATATCCGAATGCGCGTGGTAAGTGACCCGCGGCAAGATTTGTGTTTGCGGCTGATAGTTCTGCGCAAGTTTATGGAACAGTGCCAGCGTGCGGCCACCCTGAAAGGTGCTCTCCTTGGTGAAATCAAACGCGCCGCCGGAAATAAATTCAAAAAGTTCGTACACTTCCGTCCCCCGCGGCACCATGGAATTGTTATCCAGGCGCGACCCGATCAGATGCGGCAAAGGAAACTGCTGGCGGGCCAGATGAAGCTGCAGGCCGTGGGCGAAGGTTACCATCGCCAGGTCGTGCTTGCCGCGGGCGCGGCGCTTCAGCAGAAATTCCCCGCGGTCCGACCGGATTTTCATTTTGGGCGACTGGCGTGATCCGCGATTGAACGGTTCAATGGATTCGATCAGGCCAATGTCGTAGTGGCTCATCACCGCGACAACTTCCGCCAATTCAAAGCCCCCTTTTTCCGCTGTCATGCAAAACCCCTGTGGTTCGTGCCGCATCCGTCACATACCTGCCAATAGTACCAAGGAAAGCCCGCCATGGGCAGCAATCACCATAAACAAAAAAAGGTGAACATTGCCATGCGCCTTAACATTTTGGCACCCCGTCGGCCATTGGGCCGGCCGGTTCCGATAATCCCAAGGCGGGTGGCGGGTCGCACGACGATACCGGCCGAAATATACGTGCCTATAATCGTCAGCTGTGTATCAGATGGCTTCTTCAGGAGATGGATGCGGATGGGATCAACCAAAAGTGTGGTGGTCATTGGTGCCGGACCGGGCGGCCTTTCAACGGCCCTTCTTTTAGCGGCCGCCGGACTGCGTGTCACCGTCCTGGAAAAGAATAAACGACCGGGTGGCCGCACCAGCGCCCTTGAAACGGATGGCTTTCGGTTTGATGTCGGCCCGACGTTTTTTCTTTATCCCCGCGTACTGGAGGACATTTTTTCCGCCGCCGGCCGCAATTTATGGCGGGAAACGCCAATGGCGCGTCTGGACCCGCAGTATCGCCTGATTTTTGAGGGCGTTGGCCGCATAAACGCCACCGCGGACCTGCCACGAATGCAACAGGAAATCGCGGCAATTGCGCCACGCGACGCGGAAAACCTGCCGCGCTTTATGGATGAAAACCGCCGCAAGCTTGCCCAGTTCACACCCTGTCTGGAAAAGCCGTTTGAATCGTGGCGGGATCTGGTCAATATGCGCATGGCCCGGTTGCTGCCGGCGCTGCGCCCGTGGAATTCGCTGGATCAGGAACTCAAACGCTATTTTGCCGATCCCCGGATCCGGCTCGCTTTCAGCTTTCAATCAAAGTATCTTGGCATGTCGCCGTTTCGCTGTCCGGGCCTGTTTTCCATCCTTTCTTTTCTTGAATATGAATATGGCGTCTTCCATCCATTCGGCGGCTGTGCCCGCATCAGTGAACGTATGGCGGAAATTGCGGTGGAAATGGGTGTGGAATTGCGGCTCAACGAGCCGGTGGAGGAAATTATTTTCCGCGGCAACCGCGCCGTCGGCGCGCGCACGGCAGGCGGCTGCCATTCGGCTGATGCGGTGGTGGTAAACGCGGATTTTGCCCATGCGATGACGCACCTTGTGCCCGACGCATTGCGCCGTCGATGGACGGACAAAAAAATCGCCTCCAGCCGCTTTTCCTGTTCCACTTTTATGCTTTACCTTGGAATTGAAGGAAAGGTCGCCGATCTGGCCCACCACAATATTTTGCTTGCCGAAGATTACCGCGGGAATCTCCATGACATTGAAAATGCACATCGGCTTACCGATCGCCCGTCCATGTACGTGCAAAACGCCTGTCTGACGGATCCCTCTTTGGCGCCCGTCGGCTGTTCCACGCTGTATGTGCTGGTGCCGGTTTCGCATCAACATGGGAATATCAACTGGGCCGTGGAAAAGGACGTCTTTGAACGCCGCGTGCTCAATCGCCTGGCCGATCTGGGTCTGAAGGATATTGCGCAGCGCATACGGGTGAAACGGGTCTGCACTCCTGCCGACTGGGAAGGAAAAATGTCCATCTATCGCGGAGCAACTTTTAATCTGGCCCATACGCTCACTCAAATGTTGAACCTGCGCCCGCACAATCGGTTTGAAGACCTGGGCGGCGTTTATCTGGTGGGCGGTGGAACGCATCCGGGCAGTGGTCTGCCCGTGATTTTTGAATCCGCAAAAATAACCTCCCGTCTGCTGCTGGAAGACCTCGGTTACGCGGATGCCTGGCGCAGTCTGGCGGCGAAAATGTCGCCCCGGCCGACGGCGGGTTCGCCGGAGAATATCGCCGCCTGTGCCCCGGCTGTCACAAGCCCCGCATGACGCCCCGCAGGACCGGTCCCGTGCCGAAGGTCGCTTGTGCGGGTCGGCTCCGCGCTTTGTTAAGAGACTCTCGTATGACGCCTCAATTTGAATCAAATTCGCGTTGCCCCGCGCCGCTCGATATTCCGCAAACTCAACTGGATATTGCGGCCGGTGCCGCGGACGCTCGGCTTGCCCGCAAAAAATGGCTGGATCTTGGCCTCGCGGGTCGGGCGGCTGTCGTTGGGCGGTTGCCCGCATTGCTGGCCGACAACTGCGATTCGGTTGCCAGTCCGGTGGCGCAGGGGCTGATCAAGGCCTGCGGCCATATTCCCCTGCGCACGGATGCCGATACGATTGCCGCCGAAATCATGCCCCTGGCGGCCGCGGCCGATTATCTGGCGCAGCGCGCCCCGCGCCTATTGGCGGAACAAAAGCCCCGTGCCCATCGGTTTCTGCCGGCATTTCTATTGGGGCGCACCAGCGTGCGGATTCAGCGCCGCCCTCTGGGGCTGGTGCTGGTGATTGGACCATGGAATTACCCGCTGTTTCTGTCGGGGGTACAGATTCTTTCAGCACTGGTGGCGGGCAATGCGGTGATGGTCAAGCCGGGCCGGGGCGGCACGGCGGCGATCCGGCAATTTGTGGCGTTGCTGCGGCAAATTGGAATAGATCATCAACTCGTTCAAATCCTGCCTGAAGATACCGCATCCGTTTACAGTGCGGTCAACGCCGGAATTGACAAAGTGTTTTTTACCGGTTCGCGACAGGCCGGCACCGCGGTGCTTGCCGCTCTGGCACCCAAGGCCATTCCGAGTGTTATGGAACTTTCCGGATCCGATGCGGTCATTGTGCTGCCGGGTGCGGATATGAAACTTGTGGCCCGGGCGATTCGCTTTTCTTTGGTACTTAATGGCGGGGCCACCTGCATGGCACCTCGCCGGGTGCTGGCACCAGCCGCCCAGATGCGGGATTTGCAGGTTCAATTGCTTGCCGCAATGGCGGGAACGGAC
>JAJZEY010000161.1 GCA_021805585.1 Planctomycetota bacterium | reverse complement strand
CAGCACGAGCCTTTTTCCGTTACAAAATGACTTCATAGTGCAGACCTTTCAATTCATGGATGGCCGCGGGATCAGGAGGGATTATCGCGGGGGGCTACAATCCCAACTGAAATCGGCGAATCACGGCGTGAACCTCACGGTTCACCTGCCAGTCAATGACAATCAGGCTTCTGGTCTGAATCAAGAGCCGCGATAACACATCGACCACTGGATCCAGCAGGCCGGCCATTCCGGCGGGCGGTATTATACCGTATGTGCGGCAAAAACTGTCAGGGCCGGCCGCGGGCACCATGCGCACCAGCAGCGCCACGACATGCGTCCAAAGCCCGGCGGGAATCAATTCGCCGGCCGCTTCGTCGCCAGGCGGTCCGGGGAAGACGTTCTGGGCGCCGAGGGACTTGTTCCACCTGTTATCGGCAAGTAGCAGGTCGGCGACGCGCTGGGGCAGCGGCTTGTCCGCTGAAAATTCGCGGGCAATCTGGGCGACAAAACCCCGCAGTTCATCCACTGCAACCGGCAGCGGATTGCCGGGATGTACCACCAGTGCCCGCAACGCCAGAACCGTCAGGGCGTAAAGATCGAATGCGGTGTCCTTCCGCGGCAGACATTGCAATCGCACTGGCTGAAACGCGGTCCCTTGGGCGGCCTGCATGGCGGTTAACAGTTCGCCTGTCAGTGGAAAACGATTGGATCTAAAGCGCACCTCGCCGGCCGCCAGGGCGGATTGCGTTTCCGCCGAACCGGTCAACAGAATGCGTTGATCGGCCAAGGCCGCACGAACGCACACCAGATCCGACGGCTGCGGCACGATTCCTTCAAGATTGGCCAATGTGCCATCCACGATGCAGGTGCCATCAGGCGCCGTGGTCACGGACCTTAGACGCAGCACCGCCTTTTCCGTAACCAGTGGCCGGGTATCGAAGGCGGGTTTGTAAACATCCGGCGACGCGGGAATTCCGTCCATAAAAACGCTGTCTGAACCCGGAATTTCCAGCTCAACGGCATGGCCGAAGTCGACAAGTTCAAGACTTGCCGTCCAGAGAAACGGCAGCGCAACGCTTGGCGCGGCCAGATGCGTTTGAAAGCTTTCCGCCCGCAGATTCAGCAGTGGCCGGTGGGTGCCGTGTGTAAAGCGGCGGACGCAATCGACGGCGTCGGCCAGAAATTTAAGTTTCAGGTGCAGGCTTTCTATAATGCGCCCGCGCTGGCCATGGCGGCCAAGAAAAACAGTGCCCGCGGACAGCGTTTCGCCGGTGTCCTTAAGAATTCGGCCAAGATTGTCAAAATCGGCGGGAACTTTGCCGGCCGACTTCGCCTCGTAAGGCAATCCGGCAAGTACATCCAGAAAGGCTCCGGTGACCATGCTGTTCCATCGCATTAGGCGCATCAAACCGCCGGCGGGGTTCCACGGCCGGCGGCCATTGCCGGTCATTACGTCGCGCAAAAGCGCGACGGATTCATTTTGCGGGGCGTCATCCTGAACCGCCAGAAAATGGGACCGGCCGTCAGTGAATGTGACATACAAATATCTGTACAGTGATGTCGCATAGGGAGGCAGGCCGCAGGAGGCTAGAAGTGCGTCATTCGTGCAAAGCCGCCAGGTCTGGCCGGAATCTGAATCAACAAGGGGGGTGAGCCTGCGGGTTGCCGAATCAAAAAACAGCGGTACCGGATGCTCGGATTCCCATTGGCCGCGAAGGGCCAGTGAATCTGCACCGGCCTTGCAGTCATTTTGCCAGCGCAGATCAAGCCGATGATTGGTCCAGAGTTCACCGGCGCTTTCCGGCCCCTGTTCGGCAATATCGGTGGTTTGCAGGCGGATTTGAATCCATTGAAGCACAGCGCCGCGCTGGTCGGTCAGACAGCCGAGAAAAGAACGCGAATCGAACGATTCACCCAAGGGAAGGAACCAGCCGGCAACCGCATCCGCCTTTGTTCGAACAACCAGACAGATGCGCACGCCGGAATCCATTTCCGGATTCAGCGGACAGGCTTCAAAGCCATCCGGCATGGCGGGGGAAAGATTCGAAGCGGCCATAATTTTCTTCCAAAAGCCCAAAACCAGTATGGGCGGATTCTACGCCCTCGGCGGCACGGCGGACAACCGGCCAGATCGGCGGCAATTCTTTGCCACAACGTGCCAAGCCAGCGAACCAGAGCCGGCCTGCCTCGTCCGGACGAATACGAAAGCCTTCGCGAACACCATAGCGGGCCGGTTAAACACCTTTGACCGCGGACAGCGCGGTATCTTTCAGCTTGTACGAACCGTGGTCGTTGATGCCGAGCTTTTTGTCATCCAGATCCACGGCCCAAACCGTGAGCGGACCAGATTTATAGGGATTCTGTTTGAATCCGGCGGCAACACGTCCGCCACCGCCCGGCATGAACCGGACCTGTTTGGTTCCGGGATTTATAATTTCCGTGACGGTTCCCTTCACCTCGCCCGGCTTGCCATACTCGCCCGTGTCGGTTTTGGCGATTAAATCACTGGAATGGGTGGAGGAGTGGAACGTGACCGGTGCCGCATCGCGCTGTTTAAAAGAAACGAAAGAGGAAACAATAAGCTGAACATGCACCTGCCCCTGAGAAGGAACGGTGGTTTGCAGCGCCCCCAATGCATGGTCCATGCAGATTTCCAGACCGTATTTGACTCCGCCGACGCTGAATCGCCCGGCGATACTTCCTGGCGCAAAATAAATGTTGCCTTTCTCGTTTTCCACTTCCTTATAATTACCGACCTTCTGGTACTTGATCATTTCTGAACCCAGACAGACGTAGGCGATGTTCTGGGCGATTTTGACATCCGGAGACTGCATGTCGCCGGTATGGTTCCAGCCTTGACTGAAAATGTTGGTTTTAAATCGCTGATGGGCCAGCTCGCTGCGCTTGATTACTTTTTCGAGGCGTTTCAAGTTGGTCTTCTTGGTGCCGTCAGTCAGAGTATCCGCGACGTCTTTGGTCCAAAGCACGGTGCCGGGGACAATCAGAAGTTTCGGATATTTTTTGGCCAGCCCCGCCAGGCCTTGAAGAATAAAACGTTTCACATCATGGGAATAAAATCGATCATTCAAATTCCGCTGATTGGAAAAATAATATTCCGGGGCAAGAAAAACCGCCTGCCAGCCGACCACCGGGTGGGCTTCGCGCATCGTGGTAATACGCTGCCATGCCTCGGCTACATATTTTTCAATGGCTTCAAGGTCCACACGGGCCTTGCCTAGACCGTTAAGCTGGTAGCTGCGCGGAACAGCAGTCGGCTCCCGAAGAATGGCCGCAAAAATACGCATGTTAAAACTCCTTAAAAGTCAAAAAAGCGATTCAATAACCAGCGGCTTATTTCCGGCAACCGCCGACCAATGCCGGCACCCATTTCGCGGCACCGGTGTGTCAAAAAACGTCCGGTTACGCACCGGTGCCGCCCGCCGGGCCAAAATCAAACGCGAATTCCCCGCCGGCGGCACGGACGGCAATTCGATCCACCTGCCGGCCCTCCATCATGCGGGTCAGGAATTCATGGCCAATTTTCGGAAGTAAAACATTGGTGATCATGGCGTCCACCATGCGGGCACCCCGTTCAAGTTCAGTGCACCGTTCCGCGATGAGTTTGGGTACGGATTCGTCATATTCAAACGGAATTTTGTGGACCTGCCGGACGCGCTTTTCCACACGCGAAAGCTGCAATTGAATGATTTGCCGGAGCATGCCCGAAGAGATCGGATAATAGGGCACCACCACCAGGCGATTCAGCAGCGCATCGGGAAACACCTTTACCAGTGGGCCGCGGAGGGCCTTTTCAAGCCCTTCGGCATCGGGCATAAGATCCGGATCTTTGCACATGTTCACAACCAGATCCTGACCCGCGTTGGTGGTAAGGATAATGATGGTGTTTTTGAAATCAATCATGCGGCCTTCGCCGTCTTCCATCCAGCCTTTATCGAAAACCTGGAAGAAAATTTCATGGACATCTTTATGAGCCTTTTCCACTTCATCCAGCAGGACGACTGAATAGGGCCGCCGGCGAACCGCTTCGGTCAGTACGCCGCCTTCGCCGTAGCCGACATATCCGGGAGGCGAACCCTTAAGGGTGCTGACGGTATGCGCTTCCTGAAATTCGCTCATGTTAATGGTGATAAGGTTGTGCTCGCCACCGTAAAGCGTTTCCGCCAGGGCCAGCGCGGTTTCCGTTTTGCCGACTCCGGAAGGTCCGGCAAGCATGAATACGCCAATGGGACGGTTGGGGTTGTCCAGCTTGGCTCGCGACGTTTGTACGCGGCGCGCGATAATTTCCAGGCCATGGCGCTGACCGATGACGCGCTTTTCTAGATGGTCGGCGAGTTTAAGAATCTGTTCAATTTCGTTTTTCACCATGCGGCCGACCGGGATGCCGGTCCAGTCCGCAACGACCGCCGCCACGGCCTGCTGATCGACCGTCGAGAAGATCAGGGGCAGTTCGCCTTGCAGCGTGGAAAGTTCACCCTGCAGGCGGCGCAAATCGCCCAACATTGTTTCACGCTGTTCAGGTGTAAGCTTTGCGGGCGGTTTATTGCCGGTATCCGCCGGAATTGACGGGGCGGGCGGTGCCTCCGAAGCACCAAGCTTCTTTTTTCGCCCAGCGGTATCTTCAATGGCCGCCTGCGGCGCGTCTTCAATGGGTTCGGCGGCGGAGCGCAGCTTGTGGCGGATATCCAGAATTTCATCCACCAGCCGCTTTTCGTGCTTCCATTTTTCATTCAGCCCATCGAACCGCGATTTTTCGGTGGCCAGCAGCGCTGTGACTTCCACCAGCCGCTGGGCGTGGTCCAGCCCGACGGCGGATTCACGGTTGATGATCTGAATTTCCACCTCCAGCGCCTCCAGGCGGCGTTTGGAATCTTCAAGTTCCGCAGGCAGCGCATGCTGGCTTACGCCCACGCGCGCCGCGGCCGTGTCGATCAGGCTTACGGCTTTGTCGGGCAACTGGCGTGCGGGAATGTACCGGTGGGAGAGTCGCACGGCCGCGTCAATCGCTTCATCCAGAATCTGCACGCGGTGGTGCTTTTCCAACGGCGCAATAAGACCGCGCAACATAAGAACGGCCTTATGTTCAGAGGGTTCTTCAACTTTTACAACCTGAAAGCGGCGGGTAAGGGCGGGGTCTTTTTCAATATGTTTTTTATATTCGTCCCAGGTGGTCGCGGCGATGGTGCGCAGCGTCCCGCGGGCCAGCGCCGGCTTGAGCAGATTGGCCGCATCGCCGGTGCCCGCCGCGCCGCCGGCACCGATCAGCGTATGGGCTTCATCAATAAAAAGAATGATTGGTTTGGCCGAGGCCTGAACTTCTTCAATGACCGAACGCAGGCGCTGTTCAAATTCCCCTTTCATGCTGGCACCGGCCTGAAGAAGACCGATGTCCAGCGTCCGTACAGAAACGTCCTTTAACGCCGGCGGCACTTCCCCGGCGGCCACCCGCTGGGCGAACCCTTCGACCACCGCTGTTTTTCCCACGCCCGCCTCACCGGTCAGAATGGGATTGTTCTGCCGACGACGCATGAGAATATCCACAACCTGGCGGATTTCCTCGTCGCGGCCGACGATCGGGTCAAGTTCGCCTGATTTTGCCCGCAGAGTCAGATCCACCGAAAATTTTGCCAGCGCCTCCTGCTTGCCCATGGCGGCGGGTGCGATGGCTCCGCTGGCTTCACCCGGTGATGCCTGGGTCTGGGCGGGAGCGAGAAGTTCTTCAATGGAACCGGCGGTGATTCCGGTGAATTCATCCCCAAGCTGCTCGGGCTTTATCTTTTCAAATTCACGCGAAACCGCTGTTAAACCGCGTTGCAGACCGGGAGTTTTCGTCATGCCCAAAATCAGATGGCCGGTGCGGATATGCGAACTGTTAAAAAGCAGTGATCCATAAACCCAGGCACGTTCCACGGCTTCATCAATATGTGAAGACAAATCGGTAATGCTGGTGGACCCGCGGGGAAGCCGGTCGAGCGAGGCCGTAATATCGGCGGCGAGTTTGGACGGATTTAAGTTGAAATGCCGGATTATTTTATGAAGATCGGTGTCATCCAACTGAAGAATCTGGTTGATCCAGTGCACAATTTCAACGTAAGGGTTGCCGCGCATTTTACAGAACACCGTGGCGCTTTCAATGGCCTTATAGGCCACCGGGTTGAGCTTTCCGAAAAGTGCGGATCGACTGATTTCAGCCATGGACTTCCTTTCAATAACGAGTTTGAGAGCCTTTTCAGGCGGCTTCATCAAAAACAAGCCGGAATTCATCGGCATCGCGGTTCAGTGGTGCCGTACGCAGCCAAGTGGTATATCCCAGCCGGCCGGACTGCCCCAATCGGACGCAAGGAACCGCCGCCGCCGCCAGCACCAGCCGCAGCGACCAGGCCATTTCGGGACCCGCGTAAAGGCGAACCCAGTCGCGCAAGCACCGGTGACCGGACGATCCGGGCAGCAGATTTTCAAACTCCGGCAGATTCATGGGTCCAAGAACCACGGTAAATGTGCCCTGCACATCCCATATACGTGCGCCGCATACCATGGTCTGGCCCAGACAGGCGGTATTTGCGGATTCGCCAAGCCGGCATTGATACTGGCGGGGCAGCGAAATCCAGCGGCCGGTGAATTCTTCGATCGCGCAGGGGGCTGAAAAAAAGTCCGAAAGTATGTTGCGCAATCCATCCGGATGTCGTGGTGCGCCGGTCAGCCACGCGGCATAGTGAATTTTGGATAACGGGGGTGTGGTATCGGCCGCCAGAATTGCGTCGGTACCGCAACCGACCAGGCAGGCGCTGTAAAATGTAAATGCATCATCAAGCGGCGCGGATTTTCCCGGTTCATAACGGTCAAAACTGACCGTTTGCTGATTGCCCGCCCAGGCGCGGTAAAACAGACTGATAAGCCGGTGATGGAACATGTCCAGAAAATGCGCAAAGGTCGGATCGTTATGGTGAATAATACGCTGACGCGCATAATCGGTCAGGTGCACCGGCAACGGACCGTTTGGCCCCAGCAGACCAAGAAACCGCACCACCAGACGCGGCGCGGATTCGTTAACCTGCGAATCAACGCGTTCAAAGGTTGTGGGGGCAAATGCGAGGGAAGGTTCCTGAGCGAAACGGATGGCATCCTGGCTGGGAAGTGCCGCCGCACCAATGCGCGGCATGGTGCGCAGCGTCGATTCCAGACGCCGGAGACAGGCGAAAAAATCAAGTCCGCGGATATTGTCCGCCAGATCGGGTGTTAAATGACCCGACGCCGGCCCGGCTGGGGTCTCCATTCCATGATCCTTCCATTTTCAACGGTGCTGATGACCGTCTGGGTGAATGAATTAATGGCGGTATAACGGGTAAAAAACTGTTCGAGAACCGCGCCCATCAGGAACGCGCCGGTGCCTTCAAAAGCCTGCTCCTCTAGCAGAACGCTGATTTCCAGCCCGCGGACAAACGCGGACGGGAACCCCTCGCTTAGCCGCCGCATGATCGGCTTGCAGGAAATACCGCGCAAGCCCTGAACCTGCTTGCGATAAGCCAGATCGGATGGATCGGCGTAAAGTTCCAGCATGGAACGAAGCGCTGCGGCCCCTTCGCGTTCTCCGCTGTCAATCAGCGAAAGGTAATTGACGGATAGATGGCTGATAAGCCGCCAGGCGGTTTGCGCATCGGCCAAAGGATTGCGCGGGGCGGAGGGTACGCCGCCGATACATCGGATGGATTTTACCGGCGCGCTTATTTGCAGGGTAAAATCGGTCGGTCCCTTGCCCGCGGGTATAAACAGCGGTAAATCCCGGTTGGAACAGAGCGTTTCCACCCCCAGTTGCTTGATTGCCAGACTGTAGGGCGCGTTGGCCGCATCCACCAGCGAAAGAAAGACTTCCGTACCGGCATACTGCGACCGGGCACCAACGCGGCGATCACGTTCGGAAAGCATTCTGGGGCGGCGATTGGCGGTAAAAAACGCCCCGCCCTGCTGACGCTGCATATCCGAAACGCTATAGAACGGAAGAAAGGCCTGTTGTTCATCGTTTCGTGCGCCATAGCCGGTAACCGCATTCACATGGACCACTTCAAAATCCCGGGCGCGGGTGCGGTCCGGCACAACATGAAATTCGCTGAACTGATCGGACACGGGAATGCGGTCGCACACCTTCGGAAAAAGGTTGATTGCTGGCGTGCAATGGGGCAGGAAATGGGCGGCATTTACTACGTTTTCCAATCCGGCGTCCACTTCGCGCAGGGGTATAAGAATGTCGATTTGCGGCGCGGCGATTCGGTTTACCGCCTGACGCAAGCCGTCAATGGCAAAAAACAGAAACCGTTGCGGGATGACCGAGTATTCATGCAAAAGTCGATAACCGGAAAATCCACGCGGTGTGACCGGCAACAGGGCTTCATCATCGCGGAAGCCGACGCGGGAAATATTTTCCGCCGAAATTTGCGACTGTTTGGTGGCCACCTGCGCGGTCGGCTGAACAATCACCCCCGCGGCATCGGCAAAAATCTGCTGATACAGCCGAGCCTGCGTGGAGGACGACCCGCCAATAAACAGGCATAGGCGATCCAGTTGTACTTTATCCCACGTGATGCCGGCCCCACAGGCAAGGCGAATGCGAATGACCGCCTTAATCCGCGGCAAATCGGGCAGTGAAAGGGAATTAATATCGCGAACATGATACGCCGCCTGAACCACGGTAAAAGGCCAGAGCGTGGTGTCCTGCGCGGTGCGGTATTCACAGGCGGTCTGTTCGCCCGGACCAATGAGACTTCGCATGGCCGCACCGCGCGGAATCTTAAATCCGGCGACCAGCCCCTTTTCCGCGGGGTCAGGCTGGAACTGGGCGATAAGCATGGAAGGTGTCGGCGCGATATAACCGGGACAGACTGTTTCAAGCAGGGCACTTGTGAAACGGGGAAAGTGGGATTCCATTTTCATCTGGACGCGCGCGGTCAGAAACGCTACGCCTTCCAACAGGCGTTCGACATACGGATCAGGACACGGAATCTGGTCGAGCGTCAGCCGCCCGGCGACTTTGGGATAGGCCTGCGCGAATTCCCGCCCCATCTGACGCAGGAATGTCAGTTCGCCTTCGTAATAGGATAGAAATTCGCGGTCCATCAGGTTTTTTCCTGCAGGCGGCAATGGCCGGATTCCAAGTCCAGTTCCGTACGCACGAACAGCCGGTCCGGCATGGGAACCGCCCAGATGTCCGCACGAATTTCAAAACTCATCAAATTGTGACTGGAATTCGACGACACCGCCCGCACCTGTAATGATTGCGGAATCACCCGCGGTTCGTAAGTTTGAATGGTGTCGGTAATCATCCGTTCAATGGTGGGTAAATCCATGGAGTCGGCGGACAGTCCCGAAAGGCTCGGCATGCCGAAATTCAGCACGGATTTAGCGGCCATGGGAAAATCGTATATCTCTTCGTCCGGGGTATGACGAGGTGTATTGAGCAGCCATTCCAGATCGCGCAACACCGCCTGATGCAACTGACGCAGAATCATGACGCGCTGATCTCGCGATTCATTTCGCAGTTCACGCTGGTCATCGGTCAAACGGTCAAGCAGAAAGGGCTGAAGCCGGTCGCGGGAAAGATTTTCTTCCATCGGATCTGCCCCCTGTCAAGTTGCGGTTACCGGGGCCGGCTGGTTCATGACCAGCGAACGAATTTCCAGAAGCGGATATTCACCGGAATCGGTCACCAGCGTTCGCTGGCCCAAGCCCACAGCCGCACCCTCATATTCCTGCCAGTCTGTTCGTCGCGCCAGGCGCACGACGGGGTCCGCCGCGGTTTCCGATCCGGGATAGCGCACCGGAATAAATCCGATGGCGGTTCCACCATTGGCCCAGGTGAATTGGCCACCCAGCCAGATGATATCGCGTAAATCAGCGGGCTTTTCCAGTGTGATCCGCGCGATATTGGCCATGGGAATCCAATAATATTTCCCGTCCACCACCGCTTCGATCACCGGGCCAAGCCGGGAATCCGCATCGGCGACCCATTCAAACGGCTGATCATTTATGCTTCCGGAAATCGCAGGTGCCGCATCAAAGGCCTTTGTTCGCAGGTCGGCGGCGACCCGGTGCTTGCCCTTCGCGGTTAACGCCACCGCCTGAAATAACCAGCCGATCCAGTCCGCAGGCTCGCCCATGACCAGGGGGGACCTTTCACCGGCAAAAACCTGCTGGCGAAGGGCTTCACACTGCAGAAGCGGGCGGCAGGTTTCAGCCATAAGCAGGTGGATCGGGTCTAAATCCGCGGCGATATTCAATTGGGCCAAAGCCTTGTCCCAATGGCCATCTATCAGCAGAAGCTGGAAAAGGAAGACGCGCAATTTGGCGTCCGCAGGATTGGCGCGAATCTGCGAGCGCAGTGCATCGGCGGCTTCGCCGACCTTTCCATTTCGGATTAATTCCGCGGCATTCACACCATCACCTCACGGACAAGCCTGGGCCAAAAGAGGCGGGCGTCTTGTGCAAACGCCCGCCCGCAAGGAATATCAACCGGGAATACTGGCAGGGAAACAACCGACGCCGCAGCCATACCAGTTGTCTGGCCGCACGCGGCTGCCGCCGATTCGGTTTGTCGCCAGCCGGAATTACTTGGAGACCTTGGTGAGGTCCCAGGTGGCGTTTCCAGCCTTGGCCATCTTACCCTTGTCATCTTGCGTGGAGTAATCGATCTGAATTTTCCCGAACGCGATGGAGACGGATTCAGTCGGGGTGTCATCCCCACCGGTGGAGCCGCTCCATTGGACGGATTCAATCATGACGTCCGTAAATGTGTACACCAGAAAAGGCTGTTGTCCGGCATCACCGCCGGCCTTACGCAGCGTCACGGTCGCCGAATCAATATGCGACCCGGCGCAGCAGGCCTGAAAAAGCGCGGTTGACGCTTTGTCCGTTTTCTTCATAAAGTTAAATGATGAGATCGACACCCGACCGCCGGTTAAACCGGTGCTGCCGCTGCCGACTGTGGTCGGATTGCTGGCACCCAATGAGAAGGAAAAAATTTCAATTGTGCCTTCCATTCCTTTGGAAGTTGACTCGCCTTTGATTTTAGCGCCGTCGTCAAATTTAAGGTATGTATCAAACGCCATCGAACAACCCCTTTCTAGAAATGCCGGCTGGTTTACCGCAGCCAAACGTTAAAATGTCGGCCATCCCTACGCAGGTGACCGGAAAATCAATCAAAATTCCTGTTTAATCGGCAAAGGTTTGCCGGCACGCATTCCAGACCAAGCTCAAAGCCCCGATTATGCCTCCGGGCGCAGCCCTGCCGGATTCGTATTCCAATTCAAATTTAGCCACCCTTTACAGATGGCAGCTTGCTGACCAATCGCAGCGAAACGGTCAACCCTTCCAATTGGTAATGCGGACGCAGGAAAAACTTGGACCGGTAATAGCCGGGATTACCTTCAACTTCTTCAACAACCACTTCGGCGGCGGCCAAGGGATGGGTTGCCTTGTATTCCTCGCTGGACG
>JAJZEY010000277.1 GCA_021805585.1 Planctomycetota bacterium | reverse complement strand
GCCAGCCAACACGAACAACAGTTCATACGACGACCCGCTGACGAGCGGGTGTCAATGTGTAATCCAATGCCCATTGCTGAATAGACCGCTGCTATTCAGCAACCCTCCCGCGTAGCTCAAATCTCCCGATGTCGCGAAGCCCGAATGTCTGTTTCGGGGTATCGCAGCCGGATTCCGAAGCCTGAATCAGCTCCGCACCGAGCACTTCCATTGCGTGAATATCGCCTGTAGCGGCGGAATGGTCAAGCGTTCGACCGATTCCCTGGAAAATTTTATCCGCTGTGCGTTGTGCCAGCACGGCCTTTTGAACCGGACCGATGACTTGGTTCCAAGTCTCGGATTCGCTGCCGTGGAGGCGGCTTTGCCGATTGTTCCGGGCCAAAACCGTTGGATTCATCAGCCTTTGCCGGGGCGGTCCGCCGAATTTAAGCCGCGACGACATTTAAATCGCGACGAAAGGTAGGCTGGCCGAACTCAGGCAGGAACCGATAAATCCATGCCAATTTCATCATGCGCAGCGATGAAAGGTCCCAATATCCGTTTCTGCGGAAATTATCGAATTTTTTCTTTGACAACCGATGCCTTTCTACATAAACTCCTAATAGAAGGAATTTCAAAAGGTTCCTTTTGCGGGTTTGGAAGGGTAGAGACAGGTCGAGCCACTCGGGTACATTCAGGTATTTGACCGGCCTTCCTCAAATCGGCGGAAAACGACCCGGTTGTTTAGTCCGGAACTTTGTTTAAGTCGTATTCCGCTTCGGCACCTGACTTTGTCAGCGTGGCCACAAGCTTTTGGGTTAGATATTGCAGGAGTCGGTTTCATGAAAGTTAATCAAGCCTTTGGAAGTTCACCATCCGCGTTTTCACTGGCCACCGCCGGAATTCTGGTCTTCAGCGGGATGGCGTCGGCTGCCTCCGCCACCACTACGGTCATTAACACCACTGTCACCGGCCACGCCAGCCTGGTCAATTCCGGTTCGAATAATAAAAACTTCTGGGGCCAGGGTGGCGGCGTTGCCACACAGTTTTCCGGGTTTGGTGCCAGTGCCTATTCGCAAGCCACCGGCGGACAGATCAGCCCGTTTGATCTTAACGTGCGCGATGCGCGTACCGATATTTTTGTTGCCAATCTTCAGCCCGGCGGTAAATCCATCACCATCCCTGTTTCCGGCGGCGTGTTAACGCAGGTTGGCAAAGACCAGGTTTATGTCGCCGAATCGTTGGATATTGGCACACCGTCGCCCACATCTTTTACGTCGCCGGAGCCGATTTCCGGGTCACCCAATATCACGTACAGCT
The DNA here is from genome assembly GCA_021805585.1 of Planctomycetota bacterium. The sequence goes on along the minus strand of JAJZEY010000277.1, from coordinate 1,324 downwards.
ATGCTCATTTCCTTTATCCCGTTCAAGGTACAAGCTATTCGCGCAATCAGGGCACCACGACCATTGTCGTTCCCACACCTGAGCCGGCTTCGTTGCTGCTGTTCCTCGGCGGTGCCGCCGGTCTTATGCTTTTGGGCCGCAAACCGCAGCCGATCCGCTGATTCGAGCCGCCTGGTCCGCCGCAATGCCGACGCCCCCGGTAAGGATGTAAACCCATAGCCCGTTCATGTCCGAATAAAATAGCACCGGCAGCGGCGGATTCGCTGCGCAGCGGTTTTCCGCCTGCGGAGGTCTTCCCCACAAGCCGGAACGATACGTTTGTGCAAGCCGCCCAAGGGCGAAATAATATCAATAAAACATTGACACACCGCCTTTAAAACGATACATTCGTACTTGGAGAATGAACGGAAAATATGCTTTTGCCCGCCGGCCTGTCAGGCTTTGGGCCGGACGTTTTTTAGCCCTACCAAAACAGGAGGCGACAATGGAACTGTTTATACGCGAATATATCGCAGGGGCCGCCGGACTTCTGGGCGTTTGCCTGCTGGGTGCGGGTACCGCAAATGCCACGCCAACGGATCTTGGCGGGTTTACGTTAAGCAGCGGTTCTGTCGGCGGAAATTCAGCGGGCGCAACCGGGTTGGGGGCATCGGGTGGCTCGTTTAATCTTACCGATGGTGCCAATCAGCTTAATGTGTTCCAATCCAATGATACGATTGCCACCGATGGCAATTTCAGCCTGACATTTAATTACAATATCTCGGCCAACACATCCGCGGCGAATACCGCGGGGGCGAAAACCGAATTTTCCCTTGCCGGGCAGAACGGAACGCTGAATTTTATCGTCAATCCGTTCACCAACGGTATTACCGACCCGCCCAGTTATGTCAAATCGCCTTCCAGCGGATCGGGCGGCGGCTCTGGGGGCACCGGCGGGGGCACCCTCAGCCTGCCGCCCGGAAATGCCGGCAGCAGCGCCGGTTATTACACCTTTACCAATTCGTTTTTTTATCTGGGCAATATCGCCGGGATTAACCTGACCTATAACAGCACCCGCGATATGCTGACAGAAACAATTTCCTTCACCGGCAGCGGGCCGGTGGTTTTTAATTACAATATCAACCTTGGTTCGCAGATCGGTTCACAGGCAAACTTGGATTTTACCAGTGTCACCGGTACAAGCGCACAAACGCAGACTATTTCCGGTGTGAACTATTCTATCGCCACGCCTGAACCCGCCAGCCTTGGGCTTCTGTTGGGCGGCGGTGGCGTTCTGTTTCTGTTACGCCGACACCGGGCCACCGGCTGAACGCGGCACGGGGAT
>JAJZEY010000083.1 GCA_021805585.1 Planctomycetota bacterium | reverse complement strand
TTCTATTCCCTATGTCGGATGTTGGATTTACTCAATTTTAACAATTGCTCATCAGAATGACCGCCAGGCCGCATAGAAATGGGCGGCCCGAATACGTTCGGATACATTGTTGAAGGCCCGCTGGCATTATTTTCGCGCCAGGGCCGTCCCGGACCTGATTAAAAAATATCCCCTTGAACCAAGGAGTTCCGATGAAAGTTCGATTCTTTGCCTGCCAAACCTCCACCGTCACCGCTTTTGCTGGAATTATTCTAATGGCGGCATTCGGCTTGCCTTTACTTTCTGTCCGCGCGTCCATCCCCGGCGGGCGCAGTGGTTCCAAGGTTCTGCTGCCCAGTGGGCGGGCACTTGCCCCGGCCGGCCGTTTGGTTGCCACCCCCAACTTCGCAGTGAATGTCGTGGTGTCCGCGGGAAAGGTCGTGGTTGCGGCCTCCGGTGCGTCGCAGACGCATTCCGTGAGTCTGTTTGACGCTGCATCGCTTAAGCCGGTCGCACAGCTTTTATTGTTTCGGCAAAAGCCCTGGTGGAGTAAAGTGATTCATGGGATTAACCATCAAAGCCTGTTTCAAGGCATGTTCGCAGGTCCGGGGGGGAATATTTACGTCGCTGGCGGCTGCAGTGATGATATTCTCGTTCTCCATGCAGTCGCTGAAAAGTTTCGGCTTATCCGGCGATTTGCCCTTCATGGCCAACCATTCCCCGCCACGCAATATCCCTATGAATACCAGGGGCCGCATGGTGGAACCCGGCTCTTTTATCCTGATTCCGTCGCAGTTGGTGCCACTGGCCACCACATTTTCACCACAGGTTTACTGAGCAACGCCGTGGCGCGAATCAACCTGACCAGCGGCCGGGTGCAATATGCCAATAGCGGTCCATTTCCTTTTCAGGTTGCCGTTGCCAACCATGGCCACCTGCTGGTTGTGAGCAACTGGGGAGGCAACAGTCTTTCGGTACTGAACGCGCAAAATCTCAAACCGCTTGGCCGCATTTCCCTCGGACCGCGCACCGGGCCGCAAAATCAGTTGCCGGGCGTTCATCCCACCGCCATAGTACCCGTCGGAAACTCCTCGCAACTGTGGGTTGCCTGCGCCAACACCGATGTGCTGGTGAAAGTCGACGCCGTAAAGCTTAAAACCATCGGACTGGCGGTGGACCTTCCGTACGCCGGCGCACCGCCCGGAACTTTTCCCGACGCCCTGGCAATTCACGGCAAATATCTCTTTGCCGCCAACAGTGGAAACAATGATGTTGCCGTATTTGACGCAGCCTCTGGAAAATCGCTTGGCCTTATTCCCACCGCTTGGTACCCCACCAGTCTGGCCGTAAAGGGTGGCAATCTTTTTGTTGCCTGTGCCAAAGGTTTGGGCAGCGGTCCGGGGACATACCAGCACTGGATAGGCGACTCGATGAGCGGCTCACTGGAGAAAATTCCGCTGCGGAATCTGTCAATCGACCTGGCGGCCTGGACACATACCGCGCTGGCTGATAACGGGTTTACTAGCCTTCAGCGGGCCGCGCGCCGCCGGCACAATTCCCGCGTGGCACTATTTATTCACAAGCATATCCGTCATGTCGTCTTTATTCTGCGGGAAAATAAAACTTTTGATGAAGACTTCGGCGCCTATCGCCCCGCCGGCAAATGGGCTGACCCGAAATTAGACCTGTACAACGGTCATGAACTGCCCAATCTTTACAACTTGGCCCACCGATCCGCGCTCTGTGTTAATTTTTATGTCGATGGCGAAGTCACCGCACAGGGGCATCAGTGGACGACCAGTGCCGAGGATTCTGATTTTGTGCAGCGCACCTGGCCCATGTATTATTCCGGTCGCGGAATGGTGCCCGGTCCTGGCTGGACCCAGAGCCTCGGAGGCAATGCGGGTAAAAGCGGCAACGGCTTTGGCGACGGGGATAACCCGTTCAGCGCATCAGAAAATCTTTCAGTACTGGGCCACTGGGCAAATCCATGGATTACTTATCCACAGGGAATGTTTCTTTTCAATAACCTGTTAACCCATCATAAAAGTTTTATGGACTTCGGCGAATTTGCCGCGCGTAATCAGGCCGGTGATATTTCCGCCGCCATGCGCCGGCACATGTCCGCGAAATCCGCCGCTTGGGACCTGTTTATTCTGGACACCAATCGCGCCGCGGTTGTAACGCGCTATATCGCCACGCATCAGAGCCATCTTCCAGATTGCATGTATATTTGGCTTCCGGATGATCACACCGCTGGCGGCACGCCGGGTTATTACACTCCGGATTATTACGTCGCCAACAACGACCGGGCAACCGGCCAGATTATCGCGGCTTTAAGTCGTCTGCCCGCCTGGCGTCATACCCTCGTCATCATCACCGAAGACGACGCGCAGTCCGGTGCCGACCATATCGACGCCCACCGTAGTCTCGCTTTGTTGGTTAGCCCTTGGATAAAGCCGGCTTGTCTGGTTACACACCGTTACTCGCAGATCGATCTGACCCGCATCATTGAGTGCGTCTGCCACCTGCCCGCAATGTCTCAATGGGATGCGAATGGACGGTTGATTTCCGGCATCTGGACACACAGGCCTCATCTGGCACCGATTCTGGCTCTGGCCATTGGTGTGCCCAAACAGTTGAAT
>JAJZEY010000523.1 GCA_021805585.1 Planctomycetota bacterium | reverse complement strand
GATCCGCCTGGCGACCCAATAAGGCTCCGCGCCCGTCCCATCAGCGCTTCAGCCGCGGGTTATATCTCTTGCGCGGACGGCCTTATTCGCTTATGGCACGCGAAGGGTGCTTCAATCCCGCGCATACGCAGCCGCCGGTTTTGCATTTTGCAGCGGCCGGCATTTCGGTTGTAATAGTGTTCAATTGAATAACACTCCTGAAGTTATTCCAGACAAGGGGATGGTTGCGATGGAAACGATTCTTGCCTTGACTATCGGAACTTGGACGACGCTGGTACTGGTAGGACTGCTGACACTGATGATTTTTATCTGGTTTGCGGTGCGTTACTGGCTGGTCAATGCGCAAAATTCTGCGCTCCGGGATATCAAAACGCCAACCATTGACCGTCTGAATGCCGCAGCCCTGGAAAAATTTGATGACCCGGAGGCCGTTGCCCGGCTTGCCATGGATGAGCCCGCACCGGAAGATCTTTTGGCCGCCGTTCCGGCTGAGCCGCCCGAATCCGTTCTGGAGCCGCGCCATTTTGTCCCTGTAAAGAAGCCTGATTCCGGCCCGCAACAAGCCCCGCCCAAAGCAGATTGAAAGAGGATCGTGTGACAGTCAAGCCATCCGATTCGGTTCCAGAAAGTTCCCCAGCGGCGGTGGCTTTGCCTTCCGCAGCCAATTTCGGCAATTCGAATCCGGAATTAATTGCCGGCCGCGTTCGGCAAATCGCCTTAGATATGCGGTTTGATCTTGTGGGTGTGGCACCGATTGAAGAAAGTTCCCATTCCGATTATTTGCGCAGCTGGATTGCCTCCGGTTCGTTCGGGCAGATGAATTATCTGGCGCGCACAGCGGAGGGTCGCATGAATCTTCGGGCGGTTTTGCCCTGGGCGCAAAGTGTGATCTGTGTTGCCATGAGCTATTACACGCCATCCCATCCGGTACCCTGCGCGGAACAGCCGGCCGTGCCGAGTCTGAACCAGCCTGGAGCAGCCGATGTCCACCCCGTTCCGGCGAAAATCGCCCGCTACGCCTGGGGGCGAGATTACCACCGTGTGCTGTATGGGCGTCTTAGACAATTTGAACGGCTTATGCGTCGGGAAATTAATGTGTCCTTTGAATCACGAATTTATGTGGATACCGGTCCGTGTTCCGAACGGGAGCTGGCGGTTCGCGCGGGCCTTGGGTGGATGGGAAAAAACACACTGCTTATTCATCCGCGGCACGGTTCCTGGTTTGTACTTGGGGAATTGGTGACATCGTTGCCGCTTCCCCCGGATCAACCCCAATTGGATCGCTGCGGAACCTGCACGCGCTGTCTGGATGCCTGCCCGACCGCCGCACTGACACCCTATCGGCTTGATGCGATGCGCTGCATCAGCTATCAGACACTCGAAAATCGCGGGGAAATACCGCCGGAACTTCATGAACCCATTCGTCAGGCCGGTTTTATCGTCGGATGCGATATTTGTCAGGAAGTATGTCCGTTCAACCGCCGTCCGCTGCCCAGTTCACAGGCTGATTTTCTTCCATCCGCGCCCGCTCCGGCAATGGATGCCAAAGCCGCCTTGGCTTGGACTCCCGCGGAATGGGATCTCGCCACCCGCGGCCGCGCCTTTCGCCGGGCCAAGCCCGAAATGTGGCATAGAAATGCACGAATTATTCTCAATCAATAAATAACGTATGCCTGACGCCCCGGCTCCGGCGAAAGTTCAGACGACGCAGGCAAGATGTCCGCACCACAGCGTTGCTTCGGCAACGCACGGCAGGAGCTTGGAAGGAGTAGAAAGTTGAGCACATAAGGATAGGATAAAAAAGTGGCTGTCGCCGAAACATTGCCACGCATCCTGCGGTCTACTTTCAACTCTCTATTTTCATCGTGAGAAAACACAAACGCTCCCCGGCGAAAAGTTCAGGCGAAGCAGGCAAGATGCCCGCACCACAGCACAACGAGTGGCGACATGGGCAGGATGCCCATGCAACCAAACGTCTCTGTGGCCCACGGTGAGACCTCTGTGGCTATCGTGATTCTTCGCGACCTTTGCGGTAAATCCCCATCGTTGTTTCTGCTCATTGCTTTGTCCTCCGCAGTGAATTTCCGTAGTGAATTATAACCGCGGATTACGCGGATTAACGCGGAGTTAATGACCAACTGACCATTGGTCTAAGGCTTAATGCCCGCCACCACCTTCCAGCGACACCCTGTACCATGAGCATCTTGCCTGCCGGTCGTAATTCGCCTGGTCACCTGGTCACCGGTTCACCTGCTCGCGGTGCAGCCGCAGCCGCCGCTGCGAATCGGGCAAAACCCGGAAAACGCCGGAATATCGCAAAATCAAGCTTGCCGACATTTTTTCACTAATCGCTTTTCTCCGCCGCACCGCAGGCTTCGGCGGCCAACGTTTCCAATCGGCAGGGCTGAATCGGCGGACGAACCGGCATTTCATGCGGCAGGGCGAGCATCTGTAGAATCGGCCCGCAAATTCGTCCCTGACACGGCCCCATGCCGCACCGCGTCTGAAGTTTTATGTCGCGAGCATCACGCCAATTATTGACTGCGCCAAGTGAAATATCTTCACATCGACATACAATTGTGTCTGCCTGGGCAAGATTGCGGACCTGCGGCCGAAGGGCAAATGTTTTCGCCAGC
>JAJZEY010000506.1:4381-11532 GCA_021805585.1 Planctomycetota bacterium | reverse complement strand
CAGGAAGAGGAGCGCGACCTGCGGGCCATTGAAAGAGCCATTGACCGCAGACTGCCGCGCGTGACACTTCCGGAATTTAATTACACACAACAGACGACCGAAAAGCTGGAAGTCCCTATTGCCGAGCGAATTGCCGCCATTCGGCAACGCAAGGCACAGGAACGCGCCGCTGGGGATAGAAAAAGGGAACGCACCCACGGGGCCGGCGCGATGGACCATCGCCGCGGGCCGACCGTTGAAGCGCGTCGCATCGATCGTGACCACGCTCGCCCCGGTGGCCATTTTGCCCGGCCGGCCCCGCATGATTCACGAAACCCGGCTCCGCGAACTGATCGTATGGATAAAATTGCCGACGGCGGGCAGTCCGAAGGACACGCTACGCATCGCGGGTCGGGTGAACAGACGGGTCATTCATCCTCCGGGTTCGGGCGGCGGAATTCTGGTGGCAAAAACTGGGCGAATCAACCGCGACGGGATTTCCCTGCCGATCGCAACCGCGACGGTAATCGATCGGGCGGCGGACATTCTGAAAAAAGCTATTCCCAGCCGGCACGGGGCCAAGGCGGCAAACCGCCGTTTGGATCCTCCGGCGGGCGGCCCGCGCATCCGCGCAACAAGTCGAGTCAGCCGGGAAACCCATGGCATAAGCCATAAGGTTGAAAGCCCATCGGTCGGCGGTTGTTGAACGGATGGTGCCTGTTACAGGTCCCGTAGTGAACGACCGACCGGGATATATTGGCGATGACCGGTTTGGCCGCTATCATAATAAACCGTAAACTGCATTCGAACGCAAACGTGAATAATTTACGATAGGCGTGAGTGTGCAACGGATAGCTTCGTCAGGTGCCGCAGGCTGAGTATTCAGGGCGCGGCATCGGAATTTTCTGGAAAGGATGTCATGGGCGTACCAATATCTCAAATGTGGACGGTGGCCAAATATGTCTTAACGCAGAAAATCCGCGGGACAAAGCGTTATCCCCTGGTACTGATGCTCGAACCGCTTTTCCGGTGTAATCTGGCATGTGCCGGCTGCGGCAAAATTCAATATCCGCCACACATTCTTAAAATGCACCTGACGCCTGAACAGTGTTTCAAAGCTGCCGAAGAGTGTGGCGCGCCAATGGTCAGCATTCCCGGTGGTGAGCCGCTGCTGCATCCGCAAATAAAAGAAATTGTGGAAGGATTGGTCGCCCGCAAAAAATATATTTACTTATGCACCAATGCGCGGCTTCTTCTGGAAAAGATTGATCTTTTTACCCCGTCCAAATTTCTGACATTCAGTGTGCACATGGATGGCCAGCGCGAACATCATGACTTTTCCGTATGCCGTGAAGGCACTTTTGATACCGCGGTGGCGGGCATTCGGGAAGCCGTTAAACGCGGTTTCCGTGTCACCACTAATACCACGCTTTTTGATGGCGCGGACCCCAACAGCGTGCGTGCGTTCTTCGATGAAATGATGGACCTTGGGGTGGAAGGCATGATGCTTTCCCCCGGCTACAGTTATGACAAAGCCCCGGACCAGCAGCACTTTCTTGGCCGTGCCAAAACCCGGCGGCTTTTCAGCACAATTTTGTCCAACCGGTCTAAAAAATGGAGATTCAACCAGAGTCCGCTCTTTTTGGAATTTCTGATGGGTCGGCGCACTTATGCCTGCACACCATGGGGAATGCCCACGTACAATATTTTTGGCTGGCAGAAGCCGTGCTATCTGTTGCAGGATGGCTATGCTGAAACATTTGGCGAACTGCTGGCGGAAACGGATTGGAAGAATTACGGAACCGAATCCGGAAATCCAAAATGCGCCAACTGCATGGTCCACAGCGGCTATGAAGCCTCCGCCGTGGATCACACCTTCCAGTCACTGAAAGGTTTGCTGGCCACAGCGCGGGCCTCATTGTTTGGCGGAAGGTATGCCAATCAGGCAGCGCTGGAGGCCCTGTCGGAACCGGCTCAAACCCATTCCGGGAAATTGGTCCAATTGCAGGTCAGTGCGCGCGGCACGCCGCAGCGGGATGAAGTTTCCGTATAAATTCCGCCGGGCGGGGCGAGCTGTCCGCTGTCCGCGGGTTTTCCGCCGGAACGGGTTCTACTTGAAAGGAAACTGCAAAAATGCCGAACACCGTCAGCAATGCTCATGAAGTTCCGAATATCGCGTCCGCGGCCGTTACCGGTTCGGGTACGGCATCGGCCGGACAGTCGCCGGAAAATACCGGCACCGTGCATGAAAACCTGGAAGGATGGACTGCCGACATCAGTACGCCCGCGATGCTGCGCGAATCTGTGGAAAAAGCCTTTGGTTATCGTGGCGACGTAACCGTTCGTACCCATGACGGGCGCACGGTTGTCGGGTATCTGTTTGACCGGTCCGCGACGAATGCCGATCTTTCCAAATGTGTGGCGCGGCTGCTGGTGGAGGGTAACGCCGCCGGCGAAAGCCGGCGCCAGGTGTTGACCTATGCCGACATTGCCGGTATTGAATTTACGGGCAAGGATACCGCAGCGGGCAAGAGCTTCCAGACATGGTTGAAAAAATATCAGGAAAAGAAGGCTGCCGGGGAAAAAAATATCGGTCTGGAACCTGAACCGCTCTGAAAGACATGGCGGACATATTTCGGCTGTCCGTGGCGGAACGCGTTGGAATTTGCTAATTAAATCACGATTGATTGATCATGCAACGGTTTCCGCACCACCGGGACGCGTTCAGCGGTCATGCGGTTCTTCCAGATAGGTATAGCCTTGCAGGCCGGATTCATAGAACCGCAGGAGAAGCGCGGATTCAGCCACGGAAATGGTATTTTCCCGCACGGCCCGCTCCACGTCCTTGTGCATGCGGCTTAGAAGCTCGTCGGCATTGAATTGAACATATTGCAATACTTCGCGAACGGTGTCGCCGCGCACGACTTCCTCAATATGAATCTGGTTGGCTTCATCCACATGCACATGGACGGCGTTGGTATCGCCAAGCAGATTGTGCAGGTCGCCCAGAATTTCCTGATAGGCGCCAACCAGAAACACGCCCAGAAAATATTCGCTGCCGGTGTATTCGTGCAGTTCCAGCGTTTTTTTTACATCGCGCAGGTCGATAAAGCAATCCACTTTTCCGTCGCTGTCACAGGTAATGTCCGCCAGCACGCCCCGGCGCGTCGGTTCTTCGCCGAGCCGGTGAATCGGCATGACCGGAAAAAGCTGTTTAATGGCCCAACTGTCGGGCATGGACTGGAACAGCGAAAAATTACAGAAATAGGTGTCGGACAACTGCGATTCCAGGGATTCAAAATCATCGCCGACGTAATCTATTTCCTTAAGAACCTTCAGAATTTTGCCGCAGGTGCCCCAGAACAGCTTTTCCGTCAGGCTGCGCAATTCCAGGCTCAGGTAGCCGAGGTTAAAAAGATTCAGGGCTTCATCACGCTGCTGTGTGGCGTCGTGGTACACTTCAAGAAAATTCTTTTTATTGACATCGCGATAGGCATCAAACAGATCACTGACCGGCTGGGGAACGTCTTCATTGGCCGGCAAGGCCTTGGGAATATCAAAGTAATCAAAGCCGCTGACGCCCAGCACGTTGAACACCAGGACGCTGTGATAGGCCACCATGGCCCGCCCGCTTTCGCTGATAATCGTTGGATGTTTAACGCCGCATTCATCGCAGACCGTTTTAATGCGGAATACCACGTCGCTGGCGTATTCCTGGAGGGTATAATTGATGGAGGATTCAAAATTGGTCTGGCTGCCGTCGTAGTCGATGCCCAGTCCTCCGCCGACATCCAGATATTCCATTCCCGCACCCGCTCGCGAAAGTTCCGCATAAACGCGGGCGGCTTCATTGAGCGCGCTTTTAACCGTCCGGATATTGGTAATCTGACTGCCCAAGTGGAAATGCAGAAGCTTCAGGCAGTCCTGCATTCCACGTTCCTTGAGGTAGTCCAGCGCCCGCAGAATTTCCGCGACAAACAGGCCGAATTTGCTGCGTGCCCCGCCTGAAGATTCCCAGCGGCCGCTGCCCCGCGTGGCAAGTTTCACGCGAATGCCCATGCGTGGGCGAACGCCATGCTTTTGGCCATATTTAATAAGGAGTTCAAGCTCGGTGAATTTTTCAATAACCGGAATGATGTTTTTGCCCAGTTTCTGGGCCAGCACAACGGTTTCAATGAATTCATCATCCTTAAAGCCGTTGCAGATGATGGGCGTGTTGCGACCATTGGTCAGCGCCAGGACCACCAGCAGTTCCGGTTTGCTGCCCGCCTCCAGGCCCCAGCCATATTCGGCTCCGCATTTGAGTATTTCTTCCACCACATGGCGCTGCTGATTTACCTTGATCGGATAAACCGCGGCATATTTTCCCTGATAGGCGTTTTCGCTGATGGCATTTTCGAACGCGGTGTGCATTTCAGCGAGCCGATGATTTAGAATGTCGCTGAAGCGGATAAGTGTCGGCAATTGAATATCGCGCACGATCAGCTGATCCACCAGCTTTTTAAGATCAATCGAGCTTTCCGGCTTGCCCCGCGGATGCACGGCCACGTTGCCATCGGCATTGATGGAGAAGTAACCCTTTCCCCAGTTTTGAATATTGTAGGTTTCCGAGGAGTCCTGAACCGACCAGTTCATGTGGCAACCTTCCCGCCGAATATATGACGTAACGAATGCGAACCAACGGGTCCGCGTTTCAAGCCAGTTGAGGCCGCGCCGCAAAGCCGCATTGCGGTATCAATTTCCGGGCCAGCCTGCATGATACCCGCCGCCGGTTACAATGCCAGAAAAAGATGCCATCTTTACCGTTGGTTCGCCATCGGGGATTGTTGCCTGGGGCGGTGTTCATCACCGGGGCGAGCCGGTCGGAAATCCGGCAAATTCCAAAGTCAGGATTCCTTTCCGGGCAGCTTGGGCAGCGTAAAACTGCGGACCACTTCAATGCCCGTATCCTTCTGCAAGGCCGCCAGGCAATCCGCAGTGGGGGGCGTATCAAGCTTCAGCAGCATAAGGGCTTTGTCGCCTTTGCGGCTGATGCTCATGTCCGCGATATTGATGCCGGCATGACCAAAAGTGTTACCCACAAAGCCGATGACGCCCGGTTTGTCCTTGTTGACAATAAGGGCCATGGCACCTTCCGGCACCATGTCCATCCAATAACCCTTAATGGCCAGCACGCGCGGCAAATGGTCCGCAAACACCGTTCCGATCGCGTTATGCTTTTTGTCCCCTTCGGTCACTTCCAGTTCAATGCTGTGCTGAATGGCCCGTTGCAGGGAATGGCCCATGGTTTCATGGCGAATGCTGATGCCGCGCTGTTCGGCCAGATGAAACACATTCACCACATTAAGATTTTCAGAAATATGCGGCTTTAACAGTTCAATAACGGCCAGCCGCTGGAGGGTGGATGTAATCCGCCGGGGCAGTTCACCGTTGGTACGCAGGGTAATGGAATCAAAGCCTTTTTCAACAATAGCGCTAAGAATAATGCCCATGCGCCTGGCCAGATCGGCGTATGCTTTTTCGGGTTCGGAAAGATTCATTTCAATTCCGCCGGCATTCACCGCGCCCTGAATTCCCTGACCACGCAGGTACAACAGCATTTCATGGACGGCATCCACCGAAACGGCGGTTTGCGCTTCGTGCGTGCTGGCACCTAAATGCGGCGTTAACAGCACTTTGTCGCCGAGGTTGAACAGCGCGTGGTCTTTGGCGGGCGGTTCGGTATCGTACACGTCAATGGCCGCACCGGCGACATGGCCGGATTTAATCGCTTCGGCCAGAGCCGCTTCTTCAATGACGCCGCCACGGGCACAATTGATAAACCGGATTCCCTTTTTGCACAATTTGATACGTTCCGCGTTGATCAACCCCTTGGTTTTGTCGCCGGGAACATGGACGGTGATGTAATCGCACTGCGGCAAAAGCTGCTCAAGTTCCTTGACCATGGTGACCTGACCATCCATGGCGCTTTCTGAAAAGAAAAATGGATCGTACGCCAGTACCGTCATTTCCAGTCCGACCGCCCGGCGGGCTACGGCCCGGCCTATGCGGCCAAACCCGATGATGCCCAGGGTTTTTCCCGCCAACTGCGTACCGGTGAACTGGTTGCGTTCCCACAAACCGGCGCGCACATGGGCGTCGGCGGCGGCGAGTTTACGCGAAAGGGCCAGCATCAGGCCGATGGCATGTTCCGCCGTGGTAATGGTGTTGGCGTCGGGCGTATTCATTACCAGCACGCCGGCTCTGGTGGCTGCTTCCACATTCACATTGTCCACGCCCACACCGGCGCGGGCAATCGCCTTCAGGCGTCCCGGCTTGTCGAGGTCCGCACCCGTAATTTTTACGCCGCTGCGGATAATCGCCCCGTCATATTCCCCGATGACCTGGGATAGTTCGCCCGGTGCCCACTTCGGATGATTGTTGATTTCCACATCCGGCTGCTGTTTCAAAAGGGCCAGACCCTCATCGGCAATTTTGTCCGCGACAAGAATTTTGAACATCGGCTTAATCCAATCAAAAAATCATCAACACGCCGCCGGTGTCCCCCGGCGGCAAACCGGGAAGTATAGGCGAAAGCCGCGTGGTGGTAAATGACCGCGGATGGGATATTTTCATCGGGTGTGCCCGTTTTTATCGGGAAGGGAAAAGCGTTGCCGCCGCAACGTAGAGCAGGAGAATTTAGAGAGTAGTGAGTAGAGCACAAAAGGCTGAGGCCAAAGAGCGGCCGCCGCCGAAACGGGGAACCCCTCCTGCGGTCTACTTTCTGCTCTGAAAATTCGCGATTTTTCATCCTGCGCGGGTGAGGCTTGGCATCATGGGAGACTACTTTCAACTCTCTCTTTTCATCGTGCGAAAACACAATGCCAAATCAGCGCAGACCCAGTCTTTTGGGGGTCGGGCCAAAATGGGGGTCGGGCGTCTCGCCCGACAAAAGCGACAGCCACACGCCGGTGCCAAATTTTAGGCACAGACAGCTATTTGGGGGTCGGGCGTCTCGCCCGACAAATGCCACGGCTGCGATTTGGCCCCTAATGACCTTGCCAGGCCAAAACGCCCGATGGCCACAAAATAATCGCCGAATCGCGGTTTACCACCTTCCCGACAAAAGCGGGCACACCCGATGTCAGAGTGACACCTCTACTGCTTGACAACAAGGGTCTGCCAATTTTTCT
>JAJZEY010000506.1:0-4371 GCA_021805585.1 Planctomycetota bacterium | reverse complement strand
TTACCACCTTCCCGACAAAAGCGGGCACACCCTTTTCATGGCGGATTTCCCCTTCGATTATGCCGGAATTATCGCCGACGACGGGGCAATACTTGGTCGGTTTCCCCAAACCAACTCTCACTGGAATAACTATGGAGACTTTTCATGGTTATATGTCGCGTCTATTCCATGTGTCAAAAATATCAAAATCGCCGCAATGTCTTAATCGCGCACGGCATTTGCTCCAAAATTATCCAAATTTGGCCTGCGGGTTTGCGCACCGGCATGAAAAATCGCCCCGGAACGGCGCAATAAACTTAGTCCGGATCACGATGTCCGCGATTTGCGCCACCCGTATTGTCCGTGTGGAAAATCAGGTTTTGGATTTGAGCTTTCCACGTATAAATTCCGCGCGTGCCGCTTTACGCAGATCTCCCTCCACCGCGCGTCCCATCAGACGCTGCAAGTGGGCGGGCTGCGTTCGCAGGAAAAGCATATTAACTAAATTAATATCCAGGCCGGCGACACGTTTCATGGCGACGCCAAGCCGAAGATGCGATAAAAAATAAAGCGTTTCTTCCGTGGAAATCAGTCGGGCGTTCTGCAATACGCCGACCGCCCGGCCAATTTTGTCATCCAGTGTCAGCGGTCGCTCCTGTTCAAGAATGGCCCGCGCGTTGAGTTCCGCTGTAATCAGGCGGGGAATAATTTCATCGCAGAATTCACCAAGAATTTCCTCTTCCGACCGTCCCAGCGTGGACTGGTTGCTGATCTGGTAAAAATCTCCAACCGCTTCGGTCCCCTCGCCAAACAGGCCGCGTATGGCCAGGTGCATGTCCTTGGCGGCGCGGAATATTTTTTCAATATCTCCGGTCAGCTTAAGGGCGGGCAGGTGCATCATCACCGAAACCCGCATCCCCGTTCCAACGTTGGTCGGACACGCGGTAAGAAAGCCGAATTTACCGCTGTACGCGAATTCCAACTGCTGTTGCAGGGCGCTGTCCAGTGAATCGGCCACCCGCCAGCATTCGCGCAATTGCACGCCGGACCTGAGCACCTGAAGCCGCAGATGGTCTTCCTCGTTAATCATGACACTTAAGCCCTCATCCGGACTTAATGCCACACCGCGGCTGCCTTCGCCGCAGGCGTGCTGCCGACTGATCAGATGCCGTTCCACCAGAATCTGGCGGTCCAGCTCTTCGGCTTGGTCAATATCCATATATGAAAGCCGCCAATCGCCCGGCAGACCAAGCAATTGCTGTTTACAGGTCTGATGCAGATCGTTGCGCTGGCTGCGGTTGGCCTTGCTCATGAACGGAAATGCCGCCAGATTTCTGGCCAGCCGTACCCGCGAACTGATTACAATTTCCGCACGCGGGCCGGTAGCCGCCAGCCATTCGCCATTGCCTGTTGTCAGATCGCTGATATTCATTTTACTCCAATTCACTTGACCATTTTGGGAGCCGGGCTTGCACGGGCACCCATGGCCGCGGTGTCAGTGGTTTAAATTTTCAAGGGAAGTAATTTCGTCCCTGAGTTTGGCGGCCTCTTCGTAGGATTCACGCTCCACAGCCTTGGCGAGTTGCTGCCTTAGTTTGCGAAGCCGTGTTTCGCGAAGTTTGACGCCGCTTTCCGGATTTTGATTCGCCGCCGCGGGTGATTTTCCCGTGTGATGGGTCGCCCCATGCTGGGCGCTTTCAATCACCCCCTGCAATTGCTGCGAGAAAAAATCATAATCCTTCGGGCAACCAAGCAGTCCGGTATCCTTGAATTCTTTCCAGGACATGCCGCAATCCGGGCAGGACCGGGTTTCCGTCTGGGCGGATTGCGTCTGCCCCTCAATAAGGCTGGTCAGCATGTCCGTTACGGAAATATGGGCTTTTTGCATATAACCGGCCTCCACCGCGCAGTTTTCGCACAGATGCAGGGCGGAAATTCCGCCGGCCTTGGTTTTCTCGGTCAAATGAATTGTCGCTGCTTTATTGCATCGGTCGCATTTCATTGGATCACCATTCAATCAACTCAAATCACGCGGCCAATGCTTGCGGTCCGGTTGCCATCCGCAAGCCCTTTACTTAAATGATATTAGGACTTCTCGGTCCATGTTTCAACTCGCCTGCCCCAAATCCGCGGCCCGCTGTGCGCGAAAATTGGCGTTTTTTCCTGTTTGGCTTAAATTAGCGGTTGTGATGCAGAAGCTCTTTACCGTTATTTTGCCCGCCGCCGGTAATTCCACCCGGTTTGCCCTCGGTGATAAACTGCTGATGGATCTAAATGGTCGGTCCATTTTGCAAAGGTCCGTCGAATTGTTCACGATACGAGACGATGTCGCGGCAATTATTCTTGCCACGGCACCGGAACGTTTTGCATTATACGAAGATCACTTGAAAAACATGCTGCATGGCAAATCGCTGCATATTGTGGCGGGGGGGCGGGAACGCTGGGAAAGTGTTCAGAAGGCGTTGAATTCCGGCCTGGCCGGCACTGAGTTTGTTGCAATTCATGATGCGGCACGGCCGTTGACGCCCGCCGCCGTTATTGACGCGGTCTTCGCCGCCGCCATCGAAATCGGTGCCGCACTTCCCGTGCTTGCCGAACCCGCAACGCTTAAGCGTGTGGATGCCACCGGCCGGATAACCGCTACGGTAAGCCGCAGTGGTCTGCATCAGGCGCAAACCCCGCAATGTTTTCAAACAAAGGTTCTTCAGCAGGCCTTCGTGCAGGCGGTTGAAGCCGGCACGCTTCACGGGGTAACGGATGATGCCCAGCTCGTGGAAATGACCGGCCAACCTGTGCGGGCGACCGCCGGTTCGGCCATGAATATAAAAATTACTATCGGGGAGGATTTGCGGCTCGCCGGGGCCATACTGGAAATGAACAGCCGCGGTTCAGCCGGGCTGTCTGCCGCGGTGCAAGTGGCATATGATCCGGTCCGACCAAAACCGGAGTCTGGAGTGAACCCTTGACCGAGAATCAGAAAATCGCGGAATTATTCAGCCGCGCTGCCGATGTGCTGGCTTTGCTGGATGAAAACGCCTTTCGGGTGCTGGCCACACGCAAAGTGGGTCGGATATTAGAGGAGATGGCGGAAGACGTTTCAGGCGTTTCGGCGGCCGGCAAACTGGAGGAAGTTCCCGGTATCGGTGAGGCCTCGGCGGATAAAATACGCGAGTTTCTGCGAACCGGCCGTATTACGGAATTTGAGCATCTCGCCGCGCGCGTTCCCGCCGGTGTCCTGAAAATGATGGCGATACCTTCAGTTGGACCAAAAACGGCGTATCTGCTCTGGAAAGAGGGAAATATTACCACGCTTGAGGAACTTAAGGCCCATTTGACTTCCGGCACATTTCCGAAAATAAAGGGACTGGGCGAAAAAAAGCAGCTCCGCATTCAGGAAAATCTGGCCTTTATGGAGTCGTCGGCGACCCGTATCGGGATCGGCTGGGCATTGCCCCTGGCCAATGATTATCTCACCCTTATCCGCGCGATTCCTGGAGTGGTTCATGCGGCGTTCTGTGGTTCGTTGCGCCGCGGAAAAGAAACCGTCGGCGATATAGATATTTTAATATCCGGCGAAGCGGCGTTGGCCGTGCCGATTACCCGGGCATTGCGCGAATCCCCGTTGACCGCGGAAATAATTGCCGCCGGCGAGACCAAAATTTCTCTGCGGGCAACCATGGGCCTGCAGGTTGATTTTCGGCTGGTCAAGCCGGAAAGCCGGGGTGCGGCCCTGCAATACTTCACCGGCAGTCGGGAACACAATGTCCGCCTGCGGGAACTGGCGGAAAAAAAGGGATGGAAGCTCAACGAATGGGGGCTTTTTGATGGCCAAAAAATCATCGCCGGGGAAACTGAAGAGGGAATCTATTCCGCCCTTGGTCTGGCATTTATTGAACCGGAGCGCCGCGAAGACCGCGGGGAACTGGAACTCGCCCGTGCCATGCACACAAAAGATTCAACGCATCTGGACGGAGTGCGGAATCTGGAATTTCTAAAGCGAACGGTGCCCGCGCACTGGGAAATTCTGGAGGCGGCGGATTTTCGCGCTGACCTGCACATGCACACAAGGGACTCGGATGGTAATGCTTCGCTTGAGGAAATGGTCGCCAAAGCCCGGTCACGCGGGTATTCCTATATTGCAATCACCAATCATAGCAAGTCGCAGGTGCAGGCCAATGGTCTTTCCGCCGCCCGGCTCGTGGAACATATTGCGGCCATTCACAGCCTGAATGCCAAGGTCAAGGATATGACCATTCTGGCCGGCAGCGAGGTGGACATTCTGGCGGATGGTTCACTGGATTACCCGGATGAAATTCTGACGCAATTGGACTGGGTTGTCGCCTCGCCGCACATGGCGCTAAGTCAGGAGACCGAGGCGGCGACGAATCGCAT
>JAJZEY010000147.1:7445-11586 GCA_021805585.1 Planctomycetota bacterium | reverse complement strand
TTCCCTTCCTGCGATCACGACGAAACAGGCAAAACTCGCCCGCCAAGCTCTGGGGGGCGGGTATCTTGTTCCGACAATTGAAACGGCCACAATGTTCGCTCCCTAACGACGTTGGCAGGCCAAGACGCCCGCCCGTCGCTCTGCTCTGAAAATTCGCGATTTTTCGTCCTGCGCGGGTGAGGCTTGGCATCATGGGAGACTATTTTTCACTGCTCCACTATTTCCTGATCCGCGTCGCCGCGGCAACGCCTGGGGGGCGGACGCTTCACCCGATGGAAAGTGAATCCGGTTGCCGCCCGGTGTCGAATATTTGGCGGTCTTGCGGTTGACCGGTATTTTCGGTTAAAACACATACGGTTCAGGAAGATGGAGCTTCAGATGCACGGGCTAAATATTTTTGCGGATAGCGCAAACGCCTCAGGTCGCCGTAAAAGCCGCACGACCGGAGGTATCCCAATCGCTCCGGTGGAAGCGCCCGTATTTTCCGCAATTTATTGCACCAATCCGGAAATTATCCGCCTTCGGCTGGAACTTGAAAAGCTCAAGCTGCTGCGCGGGTTTGATGAATTGCTTTGTCTTGAAGGGCTTCACGGTGTGGACCACTTGCCCCATCAGATTGAAACGGTCCGAAAAGTGCTGCGATATTTTCATGGTCGCGTCCTGCTGGCCGACGAAGTAGGCCTTGGCAAAACCATTGAAGCCGCACTTCTGCTGCGGGAATATCTGTTGCGCGGCATGATCAAGCGTGTGCTTATTCTGGTGCCGTCACCGTTAACCGGTCAGTGGCGGGATGAACTTTCCGGCAAATTCGGTCTGAATTTTGATCTGGCGAATTCCGGTTGGAGTCGCCCGGACTGGGTTGACCGGCCGCGCGTAATCTCCTCTATCGCGCTGGCCAAGAGTCGTCGCCATTTTGATCTTTGCTCGGCCGAACCCTGGGACCTGGTGGTGGTGGATGAAGCGCATCATTGTAAAAATCGCGCGACCCGCAACTGGCAACTGGTCAACGCGCTTAAGCGGCGGCACATTTTTCTCCTCACCGCCACCCCTGTACAGAATAATTTGATAGAGCTTTATAACCTGCTCACGCTGCTGGAACCCGGACACCTGAAGACCGAAGCCGATTTCAAGAAAAATTTTGTCACGCGGGGCAATCCACGGGATCCGCGCAATCGGCAGGTTCTGCGGGAACTTTTATCGCAGGTCATGGTGCGCAACACGCGCGGACTGGTTAACATAAAACTTCCGCGACGCTATGCCCAGACTTTCGCACTGGAACCCAACGAAAATGAAGCCAGGCTTTACCGGCATCTGGATTCCTATCTCCGGTGGCGATGCCAGCCCCTGCGTTCGGGGACACTGGCCGGCGCTCTTGAGGATCAACTGCTGGAAGCCGCCGACACCATGGATGCCGATTTTCCGCTTCCGGTCGGTGTCGCGCTTGCCGGTGCCCAGCCAACCGACCGGGCTTTGCCCGCCGCGGGGTTGCGCCCGGCGGTCATTGCGGACTGGAAAACAAGCGAAGATCTGCCCGGTACCGTGCCCGACGATTTGCCGTTGCTCAATCGCCTGCAACTTAACTCCATTTTAATGGCCGCCGGAAGCCATCCGCTGGCTTTGCGTCCGTCGCTGGAACGTCTGCAATTAAACGATTACCGGGCCGGGCCGCTGGTGGAACTGGTTCGCGGCCTCAGGGAATCCGCCAAAGAACAAAAGTTGCTGGAACTGCTGGCGGCCAATAAAACTGAAAAGACTCTGGTTTTTGCCAATTTCCGCGCCACACTGGATCATCTGACCACTCTTCTTGAACGCCACAGCATTCCTTTTGTCCTGTTTACCGGTGCCCAAAGTCAGTTGGAAAAGGAATTGGCGATCGATCAGTTCAAACATGATGTGCCGGTAATGCTCTGTTCAGACTCCGGAGGCGAGGGGTTTAATTTGCAGTTCTGCAACACGCTGATAAATTTTGATCTCCCGTGGAATCCGATGCGCATTGAACAACGCATTGGCCGGGTGCATCGCATCGGTCAGACGCGGGATGTGTTTGTATTTAATCTTTGCACACGCGGCTCGCTTGAGGAAAAGATTCTTGCGGTGCTTGGGGACAAGCTTCGCATGTTCGAACTGGTCGTGGGTGAAATCGGCTCTATTCTGGGCAATACGGAAAATGGCGAGGACTTTGAATCTCTGGTGCTGGATATGTGGATGAAATCCCGGAACCCAAACGACCTGGACGCGGCATTTTCAAATCTGGGTGACCAATTGATTGAAGCCCAGGGCGAATATCTGAAAACCAAAGAATTGGATGAAGCTCTCTTCGGGGAGGATTTCGCATGAGCCAGGCCATTCATGAACGGCTGAAATCCTTCGCCGTGGGACTTTTGGAACAAAATGGCGGTCTGGTGGAGTGGCCCGAACATGAAGTCGGCGGGTTTGCGGTGCTGCCGCCGCCGACGGCGGCTCTGCTGGAGTGCCCCCAAACCACGCCCATTATGATCGAATCTTCAGATCGCGGTCTTTCGATTAATCTTGCCTCGCTGTTTCTTGAACGCGTGGAGCGGATTTTTCCGCGTGAAACATCAGCTATTGCTCTGAAAATCGATTCACTTTATCTGAAAAAATCCGCCATGGATGAACCCATAGCTCGCGCTTTTTCCTTTCCCAATGCCAGGGTAAAAGTGGTGGGGACCACGGCGGAACGTGTGGAATACCAATTCTGGCACTTTGCCGCCGCGATCGATTCGGATGAAAAGTGGGAAGATGTCATCAGTCTGACTCTTAACAGTCGCACACATGCACGCGTGCAGTTGCCGGACCCTTTAACCAACTGTGACGCCCGCCCGGCCCGGCTCGAAGATACAACACCCGAGCTGGGCTGCGCGGTTGACGCAGCGGCGCACGTCGCCGGCGAGCGGGCACAGGCCTTTATTGCCCGGCTTGAAGAGCGGATGGCAAGGGATATGAAGCGACTTAAGAGTTATTATCATGCACTTCTGGATGATGCCTCGGATCGGTCGCGGCGAGCCGCTTTTGATACCGACCAGCTTGCCTCCAGAAAAAAGGCCGTCGAACTGGAACTGGAACGCAAAAGCGATGAACTGCGACAGCGGTATACAATTCGCACCACTCTGCGCCCAATTGCCCTGGTGCGGCTGGATGTTCCTGCGCTTGGCGTTACGCTCCAGGTCCGTCGCCGTGACAGTGAAAACCAATTGCCGGTTTACTGGAATGCCATTACCAAAACGCTTGAACCGCTGTCATGCAGTCTGTGCGGTGCGGCCATTTTTTCCGTTCATTTCGGTTCGGCCTGCCAAGTGCTTTGTGCCCATTGCGCGGCGGTTCCCGAACCGCCGGACTGAAATGAGGCTCGTTGACCGCAGGTATTTTCCAGGGGCAAAGTTTCGCCCGTCATAGCTACCCGGTAACCATAGCTTTCTTTTATACCTGCGATGAAGCGCCCAATCTGTTGCAGCAGACCGCGCGTAGGGCCGTCCCGCTCGTGCTCTGTCAATTCCATTTTGCAGGCTTGACAGAGCACTCGTTTCGACCAGAGGCCGAACTCAAGCGGATGGTTGCCCTAAGTGAGCCGCCTTCGGGGACTTTACTTGTTTGGGCCCTTCATATGCAAACGCAGGACATTCACCGATCGCGCTGGAAACAGATGCACAAAGCGCGATGCAACATTGCTGATCGTCTGGTTCTGTGGCACCACGTTGTCCGGCTGGTCGATGCTGTTCTGCGCGTCGCGCTGTCCCGTCAGCACAATGCATTTGCCGGTCGATGCAAGGGGGCCCGCACCCTTGATCCGGATTGTGGCCGATACCGGCCGGTCTGAAATATTGACCACTTTCAGGATGACGTCCCCGGTCTGATCGTCACGGCTGGCCGTGGCGCGCAGCGGGCGTTCACCCTGCATTGAAACATTGTGGATCAGCCTGCCGTCAAGATAGCACTTGATACGGTTCCGGTGGCAGACGATCCGAATATCATACCATTTACCCGTTTGAATATGGGCCGGATGAAAATCCGCCGGTACGCCCTGCTTCTCCAAGCCGTCCCGCGTGTTGCCCCAGCCGCCAATATTCCACCAGGACTTGAGATTGTCCTGTGGGGAGCAAAAGCTGATGAGAAATCCCTCAGC
>JAJZEY010000147.1:0-7435 GCA_021805585.1 Planctomycetota bacterium | reverse complement strand
GTCCAGTTTTTATTGCCTATAAAAGCGCATTCATCGGTGCCCAGAAGCGACTGCACCAGCACGCCATTTTTCACCCGCCATTGGCCGCCATGCATGCGCCATCCCTTTTTGCCATCCGTGGCGAAATGGGACTCGTAAAGCACCTTGCCATGACGGCTGACTTTAATATCTTTAAACTCGGCGGCGGTATTCCAGGTGCCGACGCCGATTGCCCCGCCCATGCTTTGGTGGGCCGCGGGAGGATCAACCATCTTTAAGGGCAGTACGACGCTGCCCTTGTTTTGCGCAAACATTACCTGTGCGTAGTAGGAGGGCGAACCATAGCAGGTCAGGGCGTTATAGCCAATCAGGTTGGTTGGCCAGTTGGACGCATTAACGTTGACCAGCAGCGGAGCATAACTGCACATGATCACGGTATTTGAATCGCGCTCCAGGCCGGTCAACCACGCCGCATCACCCAGCGCGGCGTTTAGATCGGGCGTTGGGTGTCCTTCCACGGTGGCCCATTCCCCGACAAATATCTTGGGAAAATCAGACCTGAAGTTGTCGTAGTGATGGGTGTCGTTCCACATGTCCGTGGCCGAACGGTAAAAGTGATCATCCACCAGGTCGGGCTTTACGCCATCAAAGCTTGCTGCGTGAACCGTGGCAATAAGCTTGAGCTTGGGATATTTGGCCTTTATAGCCCGGTAAAAAGAGCTGAATCGCATGGCGTAGCTGCCCGAATTGTCAAAAAAATCTTCGTTTCCGATTTCGACATAGTGCAGCTTGAAGGGCCGGGGATGACCATCTTTAGCACGGATCGCGCCCCATTTGGTATGAATTGAACCCGTCACGTATTGAATTTCTTCCAGTGCACTTTTGATATAGGGCTTCAGAGCCTTCCGGCTTGAAATATGTTCATGGTTCAGTGAAAAGCCCGCATAAACCGCCAGCAGCGGCTGCATGTGCAGGTCCTGGCACCACATTAGAAATTCCAGCAGTCCCATACCATCACTTGAAGGGTAACCCCAGCACGATTGGTGTCCGGGGCGTTGCGTCACTGGGCCGATGGTTTTCTTCCAGCGAAATCGATCGGCAATGGATGATCCTTCAAGATAATTTCCGCCCGGAAAGCGCAGAAATGACGGGTGCAACGCCTTAAGCTTATTCATCAGGCCAATTCGGAAGCCGTTGGGCTGATTTTTGTATGTCGGCGGAAAAAGCGATACATAGCCCAGCCAGACTGTACCGGTCGACTGAACCGATACGGCAAACACATTGTTCATGGTGGGCTTGATATCCTGAGGCGTGTGCAATTTGGCCACAAATTTCTTCCAATGAGCACCGACGCCCGTGATTTCAGCTTTAGCCAGCACCTTTCCGCTGTTCCTGCGTTCAATAGTCAGGGTCAACGGACCATGAAAGCCGGCTGCCGCGCGTGCGTAGATCGTGGCGGTATAGGTGGTGTGCGGCTTGGCGGGAATGCCCCAGTAGCCGTCATTGGCCACCCCGGCCCGGCCGCCAGTGCTGAGGGAAGCAACATCCAGCTTTAAGCTTGAGGTCAGGCCCGTGTGGTTTACGGTATTGTGATGATCTATGGACATGGTAGCATTGGTTCCGTCGCTTGTCACCAGCGACCAATGCAAAGCCTTTTGGGCATTATAGGTGAAAGCCCGATTCTGAATCAGCTCGGCATACAGTCCGCCATCATAAGAATGGTTGATTTCTTCAGTCATAAGACCGAACAGCACCGGGCTGATTGGATGCAATGGATGACCGGCGTTAACCCGTATTGTAGCTCGGGCAACGGGGGGCACGGCCGCCTGGCCGAACGCCTTGTTCCCGCCTGCAAGTCCGCCGCACAGAAGTGTCAGAAGTGTCAGCAAAGTAAACAACTGCTTTTGAATGCCATTCTTACGGTCCATATAGAAATTCTCCATAGCTTGCCGCAATAAACTATCGGCATCGCACTCTTATCATAAAGAAGTGGATCGCACGACTAAACCTGTCCAATACAATTGTCGGACCGCTGAATATTCAGAAACGGCCATATCGCCAACAACCAAGGGGGTTGCGATGTCTGATACAGACACCTGGTTGCCGGACCAATGCGCCTGGGATTAACTTACTATTGGAGCGATAAAAATGCAAGAGCCCCCAAACGCTTCCGCGCCTTTTTGCATTTGAAATTCGGCTCTGGCGGTCGGGTGGGCCGAGTGGGGGGCGAAAAAAAAGGGCCACCGGTAAACCGGTGGCCCCGCATTGTGCCGCAAACTGTATTTGAGGGGGCGAATCAGCCTTCCAGACCGCCGCGATATTTCTTGGCGGGCTTGCTGCCGTCGCCATCGCTGGACTGTTTGGATTCATCGCCGGCACCCCATTGGGCGCGTTTAAGTGAAAGTCCGATTTTGCGGTCTTCAATATCCACGCGCAGAATCTTGACTTCCAGTTCATCTTCAAGCTTCACAACATCCTGCGGATTTTCGACCTTGGTATCGGAAATTTCGCTGATGTGCAGCAGACCTTCCAGGCCGGGTTCAAGTTCCACAAACACACCAAAGTTGGTGATTTTAGTAACCTTGCCCTTGACGATCATGCCCGGATGGTAGTTGTTGGGAATCGCATGCAGCCAGGGGTCTTCATTCAACTGTTTAACACCCAGTGCCACGCGGTTCTTTTCCTGATCCACGCTGATCACGACACATTGAACCGCATCACCCTTCTTAAGGACTTCGCTGGGGTGCGCGACCTTTTTGGTCCAACTCATATCGCTTACATGCAGCAGGCCGTCGATGCCTTCTTCAATTTCCACAAACGCACCGTAGTTGGTGAGGTTGCGAATTTTGCCCGTTACGACGGTACCTGGCGGATATTTCTCCGCAAGCAGAGTCCATGGATTGGCTTCGGTCTGTTTAAGACCAAGGCTGATTTCCTGCTTGTTCTTGTTAACTTCCAGTACCACCACATCCACTTCTTCGCCAACGGAAAGCATTTCGCT
Organism: Planctomycetota bacterium; assembly: GCA_021805585.1. The sequence continues at coordinate 4,455 of JAJZEY010000147.1, read as the reverse complement.
CGGATGGTTGATACGCTTGGTCCAGCTCATTTCGGAAATATGCACGAGGCCTTCAACGCCTTCTTCCAGCTTCACAAATGCGCCATACCCCATAATATTGGTAACCTGGCCCTTGACGCGGGTGCCGACCGGGTATTTTTCATCGGCATGTTCCCAAGGCGAAGCATGTTTCTGTTTCAGACCCAGGGCAATTTTTTCGCGGTCGCGGTCCACGTTCAAAACCATGACCTCAATTTCCTGGTCCAACTTGACCATGTCCGTCGGGTGGTTGACGCGGCCCCAGCTCATATCGGTGATGTGCAGCAGGCCATCCACGCCGCCAAGATCGACAAATGCGCCGAAATCAGCGATGTTTTTGACGGTACCGTGGCGAATCTGGCCGACGACAATTTCATCAAACAGTTTCTGCTTGGCTTCGGTCCGCTGGCGTTCCAGCAGTTTGCGGCGGGAAATGACGATGTTACGCCGTTCCAGGTCAATTTTAAGAATTTCAGCTTCAATCACACGGCCCATGAATTCGCCAATATCGGCGGGACGCCGGATATCAACCTGCGATGCGGGGAGGAACACTGGTACGCCAATGTCCACCAGCAGACCGCCCTTGATTTTCCGGGTGACTTTTCCGGCGACGGGGTCTCCCTCTTTTTTCGTGTTGACAATATTTTCCCAGCCGCGGATGCGGTCGGCTTTGCGTTTGGAAATCTGCACAAGGCCGGATTCCGATTCAATCTGTTCCAGCAGGACGACAATTTCATCGCCGATTTCAACTTCGCCTGGTTCGTCAAATTCGCGTGAAAGGGAAAGCACGCCTTCGCTTTTCAGGCCGATTTCAAGAATCACATCATCGCCGCGGATGTTGACGATTTTGCCGGTAAGCATGGCCCCGTTGGTGAAGTTTTTGCTGCTGCCTTCCAGCAGTGCATCGACATTAGAGGCGTCCAGGTCCGTGAAACTGGTTTCCAGTTGCTGGCCAATATTTGTTTCGTCGAGTCCGAGGTCTTTGAGTAGTGCGAAATTTACCATGAGTGTGTGTGAAACCTTTCTCCATGCCGTGTGATGTCCATATGAAAGAGATGGAGGATTGACGGACGGAAAAGACGCGACGGACTCTGAAATTTTCCGGCAACGCCGCCGAAAAATTTCCCCCGGGCCGAACGCATGCCGGGTCGCCAAATGGGTATGTCAATAGCCCTGTGGTAAGACAGGGCATCGCACATGTCCAATTTGCGAATCCAGAAGTATAACAGACGCCACTGGGCTGTTCAAGCACAAATTCGGCTTATTTTATCGGGGGGCGGAGGCGTGACACGAAATGCCGGGGGTGTTGGTGGAATATGAACGGCGGCACAGGGATGGGCGACCTGCGGCCCGGTATTCCGGGCGTTTTGGTTTTTCAGGGGTTAGTCATTGTCAGCCGGCGGGCAAAAACGGCCAGTCGTGGGCGGGTTAAAACCGGCCATTCGCAGCAGGTGTTTTGGAGCCTTTAAACTCTGAATTTTTCGGTTTAAAACGCAAGGAGTTTACGGAAATCCAACGAGGGGCAACTGCGATAAACCGACGGAGAAACGGGTCAAAAATAATCTCTCTGACCAATATTTACCCACTCGAGTGCCCGCGGAGCCAAAACACTGATCACCCGTCACGGGGGCATTTTGCCGGGCCATTAGCATAAAAAAGCCAGTTGACGATTTATTTCGCGGCCGGTGCGGTGAGAACCGCCTTCGCCGCCGCTGGAGCCGCTGGAGCCGCCTTTTGCATGGCCGGAGCATAGCCGGGAATTAATTCAGATCGGTAGTCAGTGGTGTCGGTCAGTGAAAAGCTGATAAACAGTGTAATGAAAATGACCGTCAGCAGCATTGCGGCAATATTAAACGGGTTGTCATACCGCAAGTGCATGAAATACAGTGCGGCCACAATGGCCATGACCGAAGCGATCACCATTTCCACCAGCACGTTGAGTGATCCAATGTTTATGGATGCAATCACCATACTGGCGACCGCCAGGCCGCACAGCAACACCCACACGGCAAACAGCATGGGCAGGGGCACAATGTGCGATTTGGCCGGTGTCAGCGGCAATGAATGCGGATCCTGGGAAGTGTGTGCGTCGTGCGTCATGGGAAACTCCCGTAGTTTATATTTTGAATCAGCGAATCAGGTAAAGCAGGGGGAACAGGAACATCCAAACCATGTCCACAATGCCCCAATACATACCGACAAAATCAACCGGGTTGTAGTAACCGGGACCAAAATCTCCCCGAAGACTGCGTACCAGCAGCCAGCCCATCAGAATCACACCGATGATCACGTGAATGGAGTGCAGGCCGGTCATGAGAAAGTATATCCCAAAGAAAATCTGCACATTATGCGGTTCAGGAATCAGCGGCACGGTGGGTTTTGCTGCATGTTTGGCCGCCACACCCGCCGGCCCGATACTCGCGGGCATAATCGTTGAATGCGCGGTGATATACCCCTGCGCCGCCAGGAGCCGCAGGTTGGCGTAGGAACCGGGTGTGCCGGCCGTTGCGGTCGGTGCCGGCTTTTCAATTTTCGGAGCGTAATTTGTTCCCCACAGGAGCTTCTGCTGGTATTTTTCAAAATATTCATCCGCGTGAATGGCGATAAATGTCAGCCCGCCCAGCATGGTCAGCACCAGGCAGATCGCCAGAAGAGCGGTTTTCCCGGTTTGCGCAAAACGAACGCCCATCGCCATCGTCAAGCCGCTGGTCAGCAGGACCAGCGTGTTAATCAGCCCGCTGGTCGGGTCCAGATATTGCGATGCAAACTGGAAAATTTCCGGATGCAAAGCCCGGTATACGGCATAGGCGCAGAACAATCCGCTGAACAGCAGAAGTTCTGTTGTTAAAAACAGCCACATGCCGAGCTTGCCGGAATCGAATTGCTGCTGGGGTGTATCAAAATGATGCGCCAGATGTTTCCGTACCACCGCTTGATTCACCGCGGGCGTTGTTGTCGGACTGATTGCTTCACTCATGGTCACTCACTGCTTTCCTGGGTCTGTTTACCGCTCGGCCATACGCCGGCGCGGTTTTTATTGCTGCCACGGTTTTCCGCCGATCCATCAGCGGCCGATTAATTAATGATCCACATGGTGCGGACCCACATGTTCTTCGGTCTGCACATAACCGCCAACCGCCGGATCGAATTGCAGGTGCGAATAGTCATACGGATCGTAATGATCCCCGATCACGGGAATCGTATCAAAATTGTCGGTCGGCGGGGGGGATGATGTGGTCCATTCCAGCGAACCGCCGCCCCATGGGTTGACCGGGGCCTTCTTGCCGCGGAACAGGGAATGCAACAGGTAGGCGGCCATAATCAAAAACGCAACAAGTTGAATATACGCGCCTATCGTCGAGGCGATCATATAAGGCTGATATTTCGGCAAGTAGCTGGCGTAACGCCGCGGCATGCCATAAGCACCCACTATCAATTGCGGGAAGAACGTGAGGTTGACACCGATAAACAGCATGACGCAGGCGATTCTTGCCCAGAATTCGTTGTACATTTTGCCAAACATTTTTGGCCACCAGTAGTGAATGCCGCCCAGCAGTGCGATAATCGTGCCGCCAAACATCACGTAATGGAAATGGCCCACCACGAAATAGGTATCGTGCAGCACCACATCTTCCGCCAGCGCCCCAAGCACCACGCCGGTGAATCCACCGATGGTAAACAGGATGATAAACGAAAGGGCATACAACATCGGCGTATCAAGCTGAATAGCGCCTTTGTACATCGTCGCCAGCCAGTTCCATATCTTCACCGCCGACGGAACCGCAACCAGGAATGTCAGGAAACTGAAAATCGCATCCAGTTCCGCGGATTGGCCATTTACAAACAAATGATGCCCCCAGACCATAAACCCGATCAACGCAATCGCCAGTGAACTGAATGCGATAAATTCATAGCCAAAAATATGCTTGCGGCTGAAGGTGGGCACAATTTCCGAAATAATTCCCATGGCCGGCAAAATCATGATGTATACCGCCGGATGCGAATAGAACCAGAAAAAGTGCTGGAACAGCACCGGATTTCCTCCCAGCGCCGGATTAAAAATGCCGATGCCCATGACTCTTTCCACGATCAGCAGCAGCAGCGTGACTCCCAGCACCGGCGTGGCCGCCACCTGAATGACCGCTGTGGCATACGTGGCCCACAGGAACAGCGGCATGCGGAACCAGGTCATGCCAAACGGGCGAAGCTTGTGAATCGTCACGATGAAATTCAACCCCGTGAATATCGAACTGAACCCCAGCAGAAATATGCCCGATACCATCAGCACAACATAGGTGGAGGTATCAATGCTATAGGGGGTGTAAAAAGTCCAGCCCGTGTCCACCGCGCCCATAATGGTGGATGCGATTGCCAGCAACGCACCGCAAATATAGAGCCAGGAACTAAACAGGTTCAGCAGTGGAAATACCACATCCT
>JAJZEY010000101.1 GCA_021805585.1 Planctomycetota bacterium | reverse complement strand
AACGTATACCCAGGCGCTCACGCAACAATATCTGACCAATGCGCAGACGGGGAGTTTTGCCATCCACAGCGAATATGTGAATCTAAACGCCGGGCAGATATTTGCCTTTCTTGCACCCACCGCGGATATAAACACGGAATTTCTGACTGCGTCAGCCACCGGAGCCAGCACGCTGCAGTTCCAGCCGGGATTTGAAGTTGGCAATGTCGGCTATCTTGTTGCAGACCCCTCCACAGTTCCCGAACCGGGCAGCCTGGCCATTGCGTTGGCTTGCGGCTCGTTATTCCTTCTGAAGCGGCGATCACGTGCGGAGGTAAAATAATTGACGGATCGTTTACAACACGATCCTCGGTTGCGGCGTTGCGCTTTGGTCCAGCAGCAGCGGCAGCAGTTGGCAGCGGCTGCCCACATTGAATAGGTTGTGCAGACGCTGAATGTGATGGTGCACCGTATGCGCGCTAAGCCGCAGGTGGGAAGCAATTTCCTTCTCACTTTTTCCGGAGATAATATACATCGCGGTCTGGCGAAGGCGCGGCGGCAGGTTGGAAAGCGGAGCCGACCGCTCAATGCAGGACCGCTCGGAATTAATCAATTGCATTAATTCCCGATGAAACAAATGTACCAATGTGCGATCACGCCGTTCAAAGGGCTTGGCATCCGGAATGCGCGACAGGCAGAAGGCCATGTGCAAATGCGCTCCGGAGGGACAATGGGAAATTAAGAATTCTCCGCCGACGGTGAATTGGGCGACGGTGCCGACGCGTTCGGAAATGCGCCAGTTTCGATCAGGAATAATTTCCGGTCGGACGCAAACAAACGACTTTCCAGCCAGGACGCGGCTGGCGAGTTGTAATCCTGCTGGATGGCACGTGAGGGTATTTGGTCGGGTATGCCGCACCGACTTGGTCACGGTCACGGCCCGCTGATTGCCCCAGCCGATACCATCGCGCCCGGAATTGGCGACATGAATAGCGCCGCCTATTTTCTGCTCCATGCAAAAACCGGTTTGCGCCCCGGCTAACGCCACAAGTCCGACAACGGCATGTTTACGCCATGCCGCGGCGTTGCGCCCAAGCTCGCGTGTTTCGCAAAGCAAATGATAGATCGCCCGCATGTCGGATAACCGAATGTGCTGATGCTTGCCCATGACGCTCTCCATTCTTCCGCATGGACACAAACAAGCCATGCCATTTTACCCTGCGATTTTTTGCCAAAGCGCCCCGATTGAAACGCAGACACTCCCTGCACAAAGCCATCTCAACCTCAACCGCTCCAAATATGATAAACGGATTATAAATAACAGAAAAGTGAATGGCAACCGCAGTTTGCGGAATATTGTGTGTGGATTCCAAGGAACCGGCTTCTTATGGAAAGCTAGCGCCTGATTCCGCGTGAATTTACGGGTGACGGAGCGGTTTATGGCCTTCATGCCATTCACCGCACGCCTCCAATCGGGGCGTCGCCGGCAAATTAGGAAGGAATGGCCCGCCAGCGCCGGATTCCATCTGATTACGGGGTATAAGCGATGGCGCTTAATTCCGGCGTCCGCTGTGCGGAATTGCCAATTAACCTTTTTTCCGCGATTGTCGCAGTCGGAATTCCAGATGGCAATTCACGCACGCAAGGTCGTTTCGTCGCCGATACGGCCCGCCAAGCATTGTTTCCGCATTACGCCAAGGGTCTATACAAAATTAAGTCCGGAGTTAGACCTTTACCGCGGCTGCTGGTGCGATTGCCAGTGCAACAGAACATCGACTCCGCCGGCCCGCCGGTGTCCGCCGCCCGGCGAGTCATTTGGGTGTTCAATTGTGTGTTCAATTGTGTGTTCAATTGGAGAGCGGCCATCTTGCGCGTCGGTCGCAATGACTTGTTGGACGAGACGCCGGGCCCGCAACACCGCGGGGCGGCCATCCTGGCCACCGGGCATTGCCGTCAGGCAAGATGTTCGCCCCAAGCTCTCTTCCGCTCGCGCATTGGCACCCTCACCATATCCGCTGGTTTAGGGGGGCAATAACAAAAACCCGAACTTGTTCGTGTACAGGCCCTAAGCTGCTATTTTCAGCCCCCCGACACTATGGCGCGGTTGGAATCCAATGGGTCTGCCAATTTTCCTGGCGTGGTGCGGTTTTTCGTCTTCACAGCCTGCATTTTTTTAACGCCAACGCCACTTCATAAAATCCGGCACGGCCTGACGCCCGATTTATTCGCAGACCCGAATCCAAATAGTCACGCCGGCCCGATGGCGGTACCCACGCACGTATCCGCCGCACCATAAAACAGATGCCATCGCCCCTTAAACCAGGCCAAGCCCTCCATAAATGTTGTTCCGGCGGCATATTGCCCATGTTTTTCCCAGGGAAATTCGGGCCGAAAGAATGGCACCGCTGTACGCGCGACCAGTCGGGCCGGATCGCCGGCCGCAAACAAGGCCTGCCCCGCCGCATACGGACCGCCCGTTGATCCGTTGTATATCAGCACAATTCCCGCGTCCGTGAGCAGCGCCGGTGGTCCCGGCTCGGTCAGCGCGGAATCAAAGCCATCCCCGGCAGGTTCCAGAACATTGGTGGGCGCATTGGTTTCATCCAGCAGTGGTTCCCACGCCAGAAGGTCCTTGGAACGCGCTATGCCCACGGAATTGCCATTCAGCCAATAC
>JAJZEY010000136.1 GCA_021805585.1 Planctomycetota bacterium | reverse complement strand
AAATAAAAATATGTGAAATTTTATTTTGCCGTGCATCCCGCGGGGCGACGGGCATTTTGCCCATTGTGCGGCGAATTGGGACGATAAGGCGACGCGGAATAGCCTTGCCCCCCAGGCATTGTAATAAAACACGATTCCCTGTCAGTCCGATGGCCGAAGCGGACTTAAGCGTCCCCGTGCGCGTCGGCGCGACTGCGTTTCCAGGCGCGGAAATGCGCCTGGGGTGTTAAAATATAAATCCGCGAATGCCGATGGCCACGGACATGGCAATTCAAAAGGCGTTTGCGAACAGGAGTGCGGGGGATTTGTTTCTGGCCGACGTGCGGCCAATTCCGCCTTGGTCATGCAAAGGAGTGCCGGTTTTGCTAACTGTGAATTCACGCAAAATGATTCCACCGCAGGGCCGCCGGCGCGGGATAATTTTTATTGGTTTTCTGACCATTTGGTGGCTGGGGGCCGCGGCCAGCGTAAGCTGCCGCGCACGAACACTGACGCCGGCAACCATTGGTATTGTTATCAATGGCAATCAGCCGAACTCCTGGGCAATCGGCAAATATTACGCCCGGCTTCGCGGGATACCCAAGGCCAATTTCATTGTGCTGAATCTGCCGGTGCATCAGGAGACGATATCGGCGGCCATTTATCGTGTGCGAATCGCCCGGGCCATCCGGCAAATACTTAAAATGCGCCACCTGCGGAACAAAATCAATTGCCTGGTAACCACGTGGGGCATTCCGCTGCGCGTCGGCCCGGACAGCGGCGGTGCCCATGCGGCGGCGGCACTGGTCGTGATCCGCTTTGAACTTGGTAAGTGCCTGCAATCACTTCACGCGGGTACCGCCCGCTTGAACGCGGTTGGCACAACCGCGCCAACCGGCTCGGCCCCCCCATCGGTTCCGGGCCAAAATGGCGATCCGACGCCGGCGGCGGTGGCTAACGCTTTAAATGTTTTCCAGCAGGCGTTGCAGGCGGCAAGCGCGCGAATAGGCCGACTGAATCCAAACCGACGTGCCGGTGCCGGCAAGGCGTTGTTCGCCATTCTGCAAAAATATGTCGGGCCGGGTGGATTGCTGCAAATGATTCATGTCAATCCGAAGGCACCCGATGCCGATGCGACCCAGGCCATGCTGAAAACCAACCGTCTGGTACTTAAACACAATATGCAGCGCTACCGTGAACTGCTTCTGGCGGATGAAAGCTGGCGCAATCTGGCGGCGATGCGCAAAATTCAGCGGCAGTCGTACGGCGTGACCGGACTGACGCGTGAACTGATTTCCGAACAGGCTTCGCTTACCGCACACCGCGGCAATTCGGCACTGGACAGCGACCTGATGATGCTGTGGCGCGGCCGCCTGTCGCGTGCCAACTGGTATTTGAATCCGATGGATATTAACAACTGGAATCCGCAGGACACGCGCGCCTGTCACCCGCGCGTGATGCTGGTGTGCCGCCTGGACGCCCCGACCGTGGCAATGGTCAAACGGATGATTCGCGTTTCCGTGCGGGTGGAAAAAACCGGCCTGCGCGGCGTCGCCTATTTTGATGCGCGCGGGCTGCACAACGCCAGCCCATACGAGCCATTTGATCATGACCTGCGGGTTACGGCGCGTTATTTAAAGGCGCACAGCACCATGAAAGTGGTGCTGGATGACACGCCCGGCTTTTTGCAGGCGAAAAATTGTCCGGATGAAGCCATTTATTGCGGATGGTATTCGCTGCAGCATTATCTGAATTCCTGCCAGTGGCTGCCGGGGTCGGTAGCCTATCATGTGGCAAGCTTTGAACTTTCCACGCTGCATAATCCGGGCAGTCCGGACTGGTGCCCGAATCTGATTGCCCATGGCGTATGCGGAACGCTGGGTGCAACCGACGAACCGTATCTGTTTTCATTTCCGCTGCCTTCAGAATTTTTTCCGCTTTTGCTATGCGGAAAATTTACGCAGGGCGAAGTTTTTTACATGACCACTCCCGTGATGGGCTGGCGACAGGCGTTTGTGGGCGACCCGCTTTACAATCCTTTTAAGCGCGATCCATATATGAAAGTCCGCACGCTTATGAAAAACCCCGTATTGGCCCGCGCATTTCTGGAATTTCCGCCGACAAAAAAGCCGGTGAATGGCGATGCGGCGGCACGGTAGTGGACGGGATTTGTCCGCGGGCCGCCGGCAGGTGAGTTTTGCTTGGCAAAAGAGTTGGGCGGGTCGCCTGCGGAACGCACGTCGGGCGAGGACGCCCGATCCCCCATCGTTGCTGCGGCAACGCAGTGCGTTAGATAGGTGAACAGTAGAAAGTAGAGCACATAAGGATGGGACAAAATAGTCGCTGTCGCCGAAACATCGCGGCAGCCTTCGCGTACGGATCCACTACAGATTGCATTTACGCGCAGCCCATCGCCCGGCGTATCCGCGTCATCGGCGAAATCCGCGGTTTTGTCGTCTTGTTGATGAACCGCGGATTGCGCGGATAGGAGCGACGAACCGTGGCCGCCGAACTTAATTTTGAAGATTTAAGCCGGGATATCATGATTGTGGATGACTTGGTTCTGGCGGACACCAAGGTGGTTGCGGCATTCACTATTACTACAGCGCATTTTTCGCTCAAGATTTTGTCGGGGGCAGACCGATAGAACAGTCATGGAACAAGGAGGTTCTAATG
>JAJZEY010000537.1 GCA_021805585.1 Planctomycetota bacterium | reverse complement strand
AACGCGGACATGGCGGCGGTCACAATGTAATCCGCACAGAGCAGCAACGCCCCGATGACCGCCAACTGTCGGCTGAATTGTTTTGCCGAAGAATAGACGCCGCCGCCATCGGGAAAACAGCGGCAAATAATGGTATAAGCCCAACCGACCAGGGCCACCAGAATACCGACGGCCACCACGTACCAAAAACTTTCGTACAGGGAATAGAAAAACGCCAGACCCAGCACGTAAAAGCGGCTGGTGCCCCAATCGCCATAAAGGATCGCGCCGGCGTGATACCACTTAAGTTCGCGTGGCCGCTCTTTTCGCGTGACCGAATTATCCAGCATTTGCAAGTCCGCCTCCGGCCGGTCACGGGTGAACCGCAACCGGCAACGACCGGCCTTTCAATGTTTGCCTGCGAGGTTAGCTGTCGGGCTGGGTTCCGCCGTTTGACCCTTCACCGGCCATCCGATGAATTAGCCCCGTATGAGCAACTCAACTTCTGTACTTTGGCGGGATTAAACCCTTCCACGCACAAAATTGAAGCCGGCCCGCAGCATTGGGCCTTTTGGTTCCCCCGCTGTGGCCTTGTTTACAGCGGCCACATTCGGCGATTGCTCAGCGAATCAGCCGCTATCGTATCCCTAATGAACGTGGAGTCAAGAAAATCGGGACTAAGTTGTCGTGTTTATATAATTAAGTTTTATTAAAGCGTATTTTAATCGGCCTGCCGATCTTGGAATTTTCCTGCGAAAATTCCGATTTTCACTCTCATAATTGCCCTTGCCACCACGATTGTATGGGTGTATGTTAGGTATATGTTAGGATACAAATGATGCGTTTTGAATTGATGAAAAAATCTGCCCATTCCGCTGATATTCTGGCGACTGCAGGCCCGTCGCACTTCCCAGGCGGCCAACCAGAGGCTGGCTTGCTGGGCCGATTCATCGGCTGGATACGCCAGCGTGCCACGCTGGCATGCGTGACCGACCGAATGCCAAAAGTTCCCCAACGGATTCCACCGGTGCCCCGCCCAACCCCGATTCCTGCGCCGGTACAATTATCGCCGCACCCTTATGCCGGAATGGGCAGTGGCTACTCTGATTTGGAACCCGAACTTTCCAACCTGTGCCGACTTTGGCGAAACGGACAGACGCCCGCTGTTCGCCTTGGCGCGCAGCAGCGCATCATGGAATTGCTGATTCCGACGGCTGGCCGCCTGGCCGTCAAATACCGTCATGCCGCCATCGGCCTGTCGCGCGAAGACCTTCAACAAGAGGCTTTGCTGAGCTTGTGTGGCGCACTGGAAACGTACAATCCGCGGCACCAGGTTCCATTCAGTGCATTCGCCCGTCGGCGGATGCATGGCGCGATTCTGGATGCCTTGCGCCGCTGGAGCCGCCGCTCGGCCACCGCGACCGCCATATGCGCCGACCGGAATGATGCCAGCGCGGTTGCCGCGGTTGAAACGGCTGATCTTGTAAAGCAACTGCTGGCGGCCCTTCCGGCTCCGCAGCGCCGCGTGGTGGAACTTCATTTCGTGGCCCAAATGCCGCGCAGCGGAATCGCGGGCCTTCTGGGCGTGCATGTATCACGGGTCGGACAACTGCTTCGCGAAGCCATGGCGGCCTTGCGTACCCAACCGCACACCGATTCATTGTGTTGCTGACCGCCGCCCTTGGGCTGAATCCCCGATACGCAGGTTAACGCCCGCGAGAAATGGGATAAGGCGCATTTTATAGTCATTCCTTTTTATTTTTAAGGAGTTTTATTATGGCAAAATATGCTGGACTGCACCGGAAACTCAACACCCTTCTGGCCGCGCCGGAGGGAAAATGGCACGACATTTTTCTGGGCATGCACGAGCTGGCAATATGTGTGTCATCCCGCATTAAATTCAAATCCACACAGGACTGTGAGGATGCGATAAGTGCCGCAGTGGTGCATGCCATGGAACAATTGACAAGCTACGATGCCAACCGCCGGTGCGCAATCGCCTATTTCGGCCGGGTAATGGCCCGCCACATGCTGACCGGATTGCAGGAGGCCCGCCAGACGCCGCTTCTGCAGGATGCATTTCCCAACCAGGATGCGGAATGGTCCATTCTGGACCGGGGGATTTCTCATCGCACGCCCGGCCGGGCGGCCCCTGCCGAGGCCCTGTATCGGCTGACCCACGCCGATGATATACGCAAGGTTCGCAATCTCCTGGATGTGTCGCTGGAACGCAGTCTTGAAGCACTGGAAAATTCGGCAATCGCGGCGGAACAGGATCAGGCCAGAATCTGCCTGATGGTGCTTCAGCAGATACGCAAGCTGCTGCTGGGCCGGTTTAATCGGATCGTGGCCGATCATCTGCGTATCAGCACCGGCGCACAGGGTGCCACGGAGTAAAAAAAAATGCCCCCACCCGAACGGGTGAGGGCATCATTCAAGCGACGTTCATGGCAGGCATTCAGCTTTAATGCGTCAGGGCGTATACCAGAATATTGGTGCCCAGTTTCAGCGAATCCGTTGTGGAATAGGCCTTCGCATATGGGTTGGGAAGGTCTTCCCAGCCGTTTGAAAGCGAAAACCGTGAATAGATGACAACCGGATTGCCATCAATTGTGGCGGCTTCCAGGACGGGGTTATTCAATCCCGGAGCGGCGGTGGCCACCACCGGCGAATAGGTGACAT
>JAJZEY010000283.1 GCA_021805585.1 Planctomycetota bacterium | reverse complement strand
ATTGCATGCCGCTTTGGCGGCCTGCCAACATGCCCAATGGCCGGGGGAATACCTGGCGGCGGACGATTCCTGCCTGTTTGTGGCCACCAGCAAAGGTCCATCGATCACGTGGATATCGGCACTGGATGCAATGCGAAATTCACCGGGCCATCGCCTGGATGAGGATCAAGCCTGGCACATTGCCATGGGCGCGGGAGCCATGGGTGCGGCAACCAGCGCCGTGCTGGGATGCCACGGGAAAGTGCACACCACAGTAGCGGCCTGTGCGGGTTCGCTGGTGGCTGTCCACCGCGCGGTGCGGGCCTTGCGTGCCGGCGAGTGTCGGCGGGCACTTGTGTTGGCCGCCGATTCTTCGCTTCATCCGTTGTTTGATGGTTGTTACGCCAATCTGGGCGTGCTGGCGGCACCGGGTTCGGACGGCCATCGGCGGTGCCAGCCGCTGACGGGAATTGCCGGCGGGTTTGTGGTTTCCCAGGCTGGAGCGGCGGTAGCCCTAAGCCTGGATACGCCCCGGGCCACGGAAGCGAACCGAATCACCATTGATGCGACATGGTTGGGATCTGAAGGTTATCATCTGGTGGCTGCGGACCCGTCCGGAGTGCGGCTGTCCGATGGAATGCGGGCGATGCGAAGCACTGCGCCCGGCCCAAGCGGCCGGACCGCTTTTGTCCACGCCCATGCGGCCGGCACCGCCCATGACGCCGTGGAACTCGCGGCGATCCGGCATGTATTTGGCGATGTTCCCGTCTTTTCGCATAAAAAATGGCTGGGACACAGTCTGGGCGCATCCGGACTGGTGGGGTTAACGCTTTCGGCGGCGTGTCACCAGCATGGTTGCACGCTGGCCGGCGATGCGTTGCCCCGCGGCAGCGCATCGGTCAATATTGCCCAGGGGTTTGGCGGAATAATTGGCATGTGTCGGCTGGGATACGGGCGGAACCCGACCAATGCGGACAGGTCGGACGAGTAAATTCGATTCGCGGCGCGGCAATCGGCAAAGGTAAACAACAATGTGCGGTGCGTTCGTGGAACGCCTTGTTCAATTGTTCAATTGTTCAGCGGCATTTCTGACGATACAACGCGGGATTTATTGCAGCGCACATGGCGCTGATCTTAAGCGGGCGATCGAGAAACTCGGCCACGGCTTCGCACGCCGCCGCCGGATCCGCCAGCAGATGTGCATGTTCCACATGAAGGACCTGAAACCGACCATGAGCCGCCAGCCATGCGTCAATATGCGCCAGTTCTCCGGTGAAAATATCGATAAGCCGTTGACGATCGGCGGCGGCCGCGGGCGGCAGGCCCAGCATGGCTCTCTGGGAAGCTGTTACCTGCTGGAGATTGCGCCGCATGAAAATCACACGGTATTGCAGGGCGGGTGGAAGGTCATACAGCAGGCGATAGATTACTTTTACCGCTTTGCCGGATGCCTCCGTTGTCCATCCGGCATTGAAGCGGGTCTGTTTGACGGCCTCGAGTTCAAAATATCCCGCGGGATTGGCGGAATCCGCGGCGCGCCGGGCGTCGGTCAGCAGGTTCATGCCGCCGGCGGCGAGCATCTGCATCATCAGCGACGTGCCGGACCGCGGCAGTCCGGAAACAATGGTAATGCGGGAGTCGTGGTTATTTTGTGACGGCAGCGGTCCGGCAGCGGGCTGATTGCCGGATGCCCCGGTTTCAAAGGCGGCGGACCGCCCCTCTTGCAAGGGGCGGTCCGCAGTGATGGGTAAATGGGAAAGCATAAATATGCCGAGCCTGCCAGGTGAATCAGTGCGCCAGACCGCGGCGTTTCCGCCAGGCCATAACGCCGACGGCTCCCATCGCCATCAGCACCAGTGACTCTGGTTCCGGCGTCGTTGCACCGGATGAAATCAGAGCGGCTCCGCCGGTATCGCCCACCGCAATAGGTGTGTTGGGAGACGATTCAAATGCAAAGCCAAGCAGCTTGCTATTAAAGTCCACCAGATTGGTGACAGGCTCTGTGGTGGTATTAAACGAAAAAGCGGCCCAGCCGTAAAAATCCTTGCCATTGCTGCTTGCACGCAACCCGGTGTACAGGATTTCATGATTGCCCGCATTGACAACATTTGTACTGTTATAGCCGCCGTTACCAAAGACGAAGGTATTGCCGGTGCCGCCAACTTCAGTTCCCTTCGTGAGAAACTCCAAGTTGGATGTGGCACCGCCGTTGGCGGATGGCGCGACCGTAACGGTATCAATACCCGGCGTCATGCCGGAAAATGTGACGCTGGCATCGCCGTTTACGCGGTTCAGCGAGGTCATCATTCCCAGAAAGGCGGCCTTGCCGCCGTAGTTAATAAAGGCTTCGCCGCCGGGCGTCAGCGTGGTCATGGGGGCGGCAAGACGGGTGTATTGCGGCGTGGCCGCGGCGGTGCCGGCTGCCATCATGGAAACGCCCATTGCTGCATAGGCGGCCAGGCGGCCCTCAAGACTGGAAGGAAACCGGCCCTCGCCGGATTTTCCGGAAACCGGGCGACGGTTCTGATTGTGCATGTTTTTCATGGTATATCTCCTGCTGAAAAATTCTGATTTAAAACACATGGTCACGGATTCACGGGCGGCTTATCGTCGGCCGGCCAATCGGCGGCGAACCGGCAGCGCCGCCATGGCGATACCGATCAACAATACGGCCAATGAGGCAGGCT
>JAJZEY010000193.1 GCA_021805585.1 Planctomycetota bacterium | reverse complement strand
GCCGCGGTTCTTCCGCCCCGAAAAAAGAAGACCCTATCGTCCACAAGCCGGCAAGGGCATACCGCCGCCGGGACTCCGAAACGCAAGCGAGCCGCGCCATGAGTCCATCCGCGGAAAACATGTTTTCATCCACGTGGATTGTGACACCCCTTTTTGTGACCGACCTTTCCACAGCCCGGGCTTTTGCCGTAAAGGCCCGTGCGGCGGGTGCCGATGCCCTTGAATTGCGCTGCGACCGCACCGATGGAACGGTGCTTGAAGCGGTGCTGCGGGACCCGGAAATCCGGAAATTAAAAACTATTCTGACCATTCGCCCGAGTTGGGAAGGCGGCGGGTTTACCGGATCGGAAGCACAGCGCCTGGAATTGCTGCGACTGGCCTGCCGGCATCAACCCGATTTGATTGATGTGGAGTGGAAAGCGTGGCGAAATTCCGCCGGATTCGCCGATACTTTAGCCCCCTGCCTGATGAAGCCGGAAATGCGCCCGGCCGATGGTGCAACGCAGCCGCGGGCACCCGGACTTATCATTTCCAGTCATGATTTTGTCGCACGGCCGGCGGATTTACAGCAACGCGTTGCCGCTATGGCGGCAATACCGGAGGCAACGGTACTGAAGGTGGCTTTCCAAGCGGCCGACATTCACGATGCGATAGCGGCATTGCGGTTATACACACAAAGGTCGGCGTTTAATGATCGACCGCTGGTGGCCATAGCGATGGGCGAAGCGGGGCAAATTTCAAGACTTCTGGCGGCAAAATTTGGCGCGGCGTTCACCTTTGCGCAACTGGATGCGGAGGCGGGTTCCGCGCCGGGACAACCCCCGATCTCCACGCTGATGAAACGATTTCGATTTAAGGAGCAACGCGCCGCCTGGCGGGTATTCGGCCTGGTGGGATCGCCGGTGTCGCATTCTATCAGCCCGATGATTCATAATGCCGGATTTATCCAAACCGGTTATGCCGGCGTATACGTTCCCCTGCTGACGGAACCCGGAGATGACAATTTCACCCGTACCATGGATGCCCTGCGCCAATTGCCAGGCATGAATCTTGGCGGCGTAAGCGTGACGATCCCACACAAAACCAGCGCTCTGAACTACGCTTTGGAACAGAATGGAACTATTGACCGGGTCGCCCGGCATATTGGCGCGGTGAACACACTTTTTTTCGAACCGGAAGGCGGCCTTCGGGCGATGAATTCCGATGCCGCCGGCGCGGTGGCCGCACTAACGTCCGGCATGGGTGTTGAAACAGAAATGTTGCGCCATCGTGACGTAGCCATTCTGGGGGCAGGGGGAGCCGCACGGGCAATCGTTGCGGCGCTCTGCGAACTTGGCGCGCGGATTACCATCTACAATCGCACACCGGCCAAGGCGCTTGAGCTGGCGCGGCAATTTGCCGCCGGGCCAGAACCGATCCAAGCCCGCGAGATTTGTGATTTTGCCGGCTCGCACCACAAAATTGTCATTAACTGCACCGCCGCGGGAATGACACCGAACGTTGATGAACTTCCGTTTCCGCCGGAAACAAAACTGCATGCGGACCAGATTGTGTTTGACACCGTTTATAATCCGCGCCGGACACGATTTCTGCAAATAGCGGCCCACAGCGGAGCCACATGCGTGGAAGGACTGGAAATGCTGCTAGGTCAGGCGGCGGCACAATTTGAGGGTTTCACGGGTCAGCAGGTCCCGCGTGAAGTAATGCGTGCGGCCGCACTGTTGGCGCTTCCCCCATAACCTGGCACGCGCCGGCAAATAACTCGGACGGGCATGGTTCCATTTCCACCCACACAACTTCCAATCACGCACGCGCGTTCGAATTGTCAGGACAATAGAAATATGAATTGTTGCGGCAACACAACACGTTTGGCCGCAGACGGATATTCGGACCAACCTGGACCGACCTGGGATTCACGCGGTAAAAAATCGCCGTGACTCCGGGGTGTACCCGTTTTTATCCGGAGTTGCCAAAACGTCTGTAAAACAGCCCTTTGAGCGTGACATTGGAACCCAAACGACCAAGGCAAGGCGGCGGAGTATCCCAACGGCGGTTGGGCACGCGGGTGCTTACCGGGGCAATCGCACGCGCTTGATTCGGGGTGAATTTTGAACCCATTATGCATTTCAGAAATCTGACGCAAAGAGCCGCCGGAACGATGTTCCGGCGGCCCGATGGATGAACGGTAAGGAAGGGATCAGCGGTTCCTGGATGGAGCGCCGAAGTCGGATTATCCAACTTTTTTCCACATGCCGTGAACCCAGACCTTGATGGAGGTCGGGATCACGATGCCGTCTTTGGCGTCGGCCTGACCGGTAACCTTGATCTTCAAACCGACATACTTGGCCAGCTTCTTGCTGTTGGTGGCCAGTGTCCAGGCCTTGCCGTGAACCAGAATGCCGGCTGGAAGACCTTCGCTAAGGCAGGTTTTGCCACAGCCCATTCCATGTTTGCGTGAAGTGACGCCAGCGGCACTGAAGCACTTCATATCCAGCAGCGTTCCTTTAACCGTTACGGTTGGAAGCGTTGCGGCAAATGCGCTGCCGGTAAGGGCGGTTACGGCCACAGCCGCGGCCAGAAATGATGTGAGGTACTTGTTCATAAGAGAACTCCAAAAAAAGGAACATAACGAACTTGCGTCCAACGAACGTCGGCGGACGCGGTAACTTTCGCC
>JAJZEY010000144.1 GCA_021805585.1 Planctomycetota bacterium | reverse complement strand
GGTACCACCCGGCGAAAATTGGACTTCACCCACGGACCACCGCTGGCCGATAATACATGGCACGGCTGTTCGTTGTTTTCCCTCGGTGAATCGTGGGCATAATTGCACAGTCCGTTGCGGTAAAGCCGTTTTCGGTAACGGTTACCTGCTGTGGCACAGATTTATGCGTGTGGCGGAAAATGCTTAGTTTATCGCCGCGCGCCAATCAGGCGGTTAATACATGAATTTCCTTCGCCGATTTAAAGCACTTGCCTACATTCTGGTGCTTCTTAGCTTGGTTGGATTTACTTACGCTTCTGCGAATTACGGCTTGATGGCCATGGCCGTCGCCGCGGTGGGCATAAGCTGGTGGCTTGTTGAAAAGGGAGCCGCTCCGCCCGTCCCCCGATGGATCATCAATCTATCCGTCTTAACGATCGCGGTGATGTTGTTTTGGGAACTGGTTATTTATCGCCAGCCCAATCTGCTTTTGGGGCTGGGCCATTTTATTTTCGGCCTGGTCATCTGCAAACTTTTTGAAACCAAGACCAACCGGGACTACGGCCAGATCATGATTCTAAGTCTCCTGCTGGTGCTGTCCGGCGCAATTCTCAGTACGTCGCCGGTTTTCGCCATGGTGTTGCTGCTTTATCTTGCCGCGGGACTTTACGTAAGTCTGATTTTTCATTTGCAGTGCGAAACTCAGCGGGCCATGGCCCGGCACGCGGGCGCAGACCTGATGATGACCGCGGCCGGACAGCAGAACGTGATTGCTCGAGATCTGCGCCGGTTAAGTGTGGGTATCGGCCTGTTTCTGTTTCTATTTGCCTGCCTTGTGTTTGTTCTGTTTCCGCGTTCCAGCGTCAATCAACTCTTTGCCAACTGGCAACTCAATGGCGGTCCGGTGAAAACTGGATTTTCGCGGCACGTTACGATGGGCCAACTCGGAACGCTGCAACAGAGCAATGCCCGCGTAGCCGAAGTTGCGATTACAAAAAATGGCAAAAATATCGGAAGTGAAGGGTATCAGCCATATTTTATTGGAGGAACCTTGAATGTATATGATGGGGCCACTCATGAATGGATTCGGTCGTACAATTCTATGCGTTCTAATCAGCGCGTTCACCTGATGGGCGGCGTGCCCGTGAACCTGGTTTCACCATCGCTTTACAATACGCAAGACGTAATCACCGAGAATTTCACCTTTGATCATCCCCAGGCCAATACGCTTTTCGCCATCGGACCAGCGGTGAAATTGTCCGGCAGGGGCCTCGGGCGGGTGCTTCGGTTGAGCGACGGGTCTATGATCTGCTCGCCAGTTCATTCCGGAGCAATCACCTATTCCGTAGCCACAGCGTTGAAATACAACCCGAAAATTATTGGTCCGCAGCGGCCCTCGCTTTTTCCCTCCGCCATGCGGTATCAGCCTTTTGATCTAAACTCCATGTCGCGCATTCATTCTGCGCCAATTCCGCAGCGGATCATCACATTGGCCAGAAAGGTGGCCGGGCCACTGTTAAAACTTAAACGCACGCCCGCAACCGAAGCCCGCGTGGATACGCTTCTGGCGGATCGTTTCTGTACCTGGCTTCGCGCCAATTACCCCTATTCCTTTGATATGACCCCCGTCGATTCAAACATGGACCCTACCGAAGACTTTCTCTTCAATAAACGGAAAATTGGCGGCTATTGTGAATTTTTCGCCTCTGCCATGGTCATGTTCTGTCGCAGTATGCACATTCCGGCCCGCATGGCGACCGGCTATCATGGCGGCGACTATAACCCGATTGCCGGTTATTACATTATCCGCCAGAAATTCGCCCACGCCTGGGTCCAGGTATTTATCCCGGGAAAAGGATGGTTAAATTATGATCCGTCGCCCGCGTCTTCCCTGACCAGCATTCAGCAGAAGCTGACCTGGTTCACTGAAATCGCTGATTTTTTTCAATGGGTCCGCCTCCAGTGGCTCCAAAGCATTATCGCATTCAATGAATCCATGCGCCGCAATATTATTTTAAAAATTGAAATGCTCGGCAAAGCTGTCGGTCATACCGTTATGCAGTCGATCCATCACCTTGAATTAATGATGCGAGTTCTTTTTACAGATCGGCATATTGGCGCAAGCGAACGGATTCTGTTTCTTATCGGCACACTGGGCGCGGTCGCCCTGGGATTGTTTTTTCTGCACCTGTGGCGCAAACAGCGACGAAGCCTGGTGGTGCAGATGGTCAAGGGAATGGAGCGCAGAATGCAGCGCCAATTAACGCGGGATCTGGCGTTTTTCGACCGGCTTGTGGAAATTCTTGAAAGAATTGGCATCCAGCGCACCGATACCCAGACTCCCAGAGAATTCGTCTGCGCCGCAGCTGTCGCCGCTGGCAGCGAACTGCCCGAGGCTGACGAACTGGTTCGGATTTTTTACGATATTCGTTATGGCGGTCAGGATGTTTCTATTTCTGTAAGCACCCGTATTCGCGAGGCAATCGCGACACTCGACCGGCGCGTCCGGGGAATCAAGCCAATCATCCCCGTCTCGTCCGATCCACCAGTCGTTCCACCAAACCCTCACAGGACATAATGCACAACCCGCCTGAAGCTTAACCGCGACCGGCGTCGCATTCTTTGAGCACCGCGGCAATCGCGGCCGCGACGCCGCTTTCCGATTGCTTAAGCGTGGTTCGTTTTGCGGAGGCTTTTACTT
>JAJZEY010000469.1 GCA_021805585.1 Planctomycetota bacterium | reverse complement strand
ATGGCGGTTTGAACATCCTGCGCGGCCAGGCGTGAACCGCGGTCGCAATACACTTCGGAATAGATCGAAAACAGTCGACAACTCGCGGCGCTGGCGGGGTGCGCCTGTGGATCGCGAGCCATGGCCCCAAGCATTTCCCATGCGACGCGGTATTCGCGCCATTTGTCCAGTAGCAGGAAATGGGAGAATTCATGTGCCGCCATACATTGCAGTTCCGCGGGGCTAAGCAATTCCAAAATAGTCCCGCTCAAGACAATATGAACTTCACCCGGCATATATACCAATGAGGCGTTCGGCCGATCGCTTTCTCCAGACCGATAAAACGTCACGGGATCGCGGACACCCAGCGCGAGGGCGGCCGCATCCGCGGCGGTGCCCAAGGCGCCGCAGTCGCCGCGGTCGAGGCGATACGTGGTTTTTAACAGCGCCATCCGCGTTGCGTCTTTGTCCAGCCGTTGAAACTCTTCCCCGGAGAACCAATTCCACACATCCGCCTCATGCAATTGAAGATGGCGGATGATCTGTTGATGATAAGGCATTGGTCCAAGCGGAAGGCCGGTCGGGCGGGTACCCTGGTTATCCAGGATGTCTAACGGAGCCATCACACATCTCAAATCAGCATCGAGTCTCAAAAAAAGCCGTATTGACGGCTTTCTATGTTAATTGCCCGTTCGCCGGTCCGCAATCAGGCGCTATTGGAAACGGGTCTGCCAATAAATCGGGCGTCAGGCCATGTTGGATTACGTGAAGTGGCGTTGGCGTTAAAAAAATGCGGGCGGTGAGGACGAAAAGCCGCGCCACGCCGGAAAAATTGGCCGCCCCACACTGCGTACCCTGCGGTTAAAATTACCGCCGCGACTGATTTGACCTGAACGCTCATGGGCAGGATGCCCATGCTACGGGCTGCGGTTCATGGGCAAGATGCCCATGCTACGGGGATGCCGCTGGAAGATGACTCTTCTTTGCCGATTTCTACGGGCCTATCAATGACTTCTTCCGATCAATAGCTTTCCCGATGTATATCCATAAATTTCCGCCCAAAGAGCGTTCATTGGGCACTTAGCAAGCTATTTTGGCCATTGCCGGAAAAACTGGCGGACCCGCTCCGCAATCGATTCGTGGTTTCAGCTTGTCCGGTTCACGCTATAATACTTACGGCTGTGAAACCGCCGGGATTAATATGCCGCAGGCTGATCGGCACCGTGCGGCAAGTGCGACCATTGTCTATTATTTTTCCTGTGGTTGCCTGTGAATCAGGTAACGCGGGATGGCCAGTTCCGGAGATATGCCATGGGAAACGATTTGCGGAAATCCGAAGGTTTCACACGTACCGAATTTGTTACCGTGTTGCTTCTCCTGCCTTTGGCCGCATTCCTTGTGATTGTTGCCATGTCCAGCGTGAGTTGCGGATGCATGTCCGTGGAAAAAACAAATCGGCTGGTCTGTGCGGCCAATATTCGCGGCATTATTCAGGCGATGGAAATTTACGCCCAAAGCAACCACAATACTTTTCCGGCGGTTAAGCCGCTCCCATCCGGACGTTTTATAAATGGTGTGGATATAACGCGAAAGTGGAATCATCAAACCGCGGGGGAAATTATCAAAAGCTATTACCGGCTTGGCGGCAAAGCCACCCAGCGCGGCTCGCCCCTGGCCTGCATGTGGATATTGGTCATGCAGAATGCCCTTACACCGAAATCCTTCATTTGCCCCAGCGACCCGTTAGCCACAGGACCCTCCATAGAATATCAGACGTCGCGTTCGTCAACGGATGTACCCTATTGCTTTGGTAATTTTGGCCACATCAGCCTGAAGAACGCGGCACCGTCGAGCGGAGTCGGCGAAAGTTATTCCATCGCGTATCCATGGAATGGCCGTAAAGTTGGGGCCTGGTGGAAAGCCAGCAACGCCACCGCCAGTGTGCCGCTGGTTTCAGACATGGCACCGGCTCAGGACCCGACCGCGGCCGGAACAGCGAAACGCGATTGCACCATCGGCCTTGGAGACAATTCGTTTGGCCCATACATTTTTAATTCCGGTAACCATGGCGGTGACGGGCAGAATGTCGGCTTTGGGGACGACCATGTTGTTTTCGAAACAAATCCTTATGTGGGCCGGAATATGGACAATATTTTCACCTATGGCCAGAGGGGCATCCATACCGGCGGGCATGCCATCAGGCCCGGCCTGATTGGTCATGTGCCGCCGCATTTTTCAAATACACCGCCGTATGACACCATCATGACCCCCGTGCGTGATGTAGCCACGGGGCAGTGGTAAGGTGACCAGACACCGTAGCGGATGGCGGCCAGTTCCAATAATGCGAGTTGTGTTGGGCGCACCGTTGGCGGCAACGTTCCGGCCGGGGCGCGATGAAAATTATGATAGGCGAGTGTTAAATGCGACCGATTCTTTAAAACGACTTTTGCATTTGTGCGACAATCGCGCGGGCCAGTTTTTCCATTGCGGTCTGTTCGGCATCGGACAATTGCTGGCCGATCTGGGGGATGGTATTGGCCGAGCGGGCGAACTTCTTTCTTTCTGAAAGAATTTTGCCGGTTCGCAGGTCTTTCCATGTGAAGTCCACCACCACCGTGACCTGGGTTTCCTGGGGAAGATTGGTTTCAAAACTGTTGGAAAGCAGTGTTTCCTGAACCTGCACAATGGTGCCGCGCAAGACGG
>JAJZEY010000121.1 GCA_021805585.1 Planctomycetota bacterium | reverse complement strand
TTTTGTGGTTACCGTCTGCGGCCATGCCAATGAAACCTGCCCGGCGTGGCTCGGCTCGAAAGCCAAAGTGGTGCACGTAGGTTTTGATGATCCACCCAAACTGGCAAAAACCGCCAAAACCCCGGAGGAGGCACTTGAGCATTATCGGCGAGTGCGGGATCAAATCAAGACCTTTGTGGAATCGCTGCCGCATTCGCTGCAACCTTCCAGCGAAGAATTCACTCCCGCATTTTCCAGTGATTCTTCCAAGCGGATATTGTCGGCGGGAGCCGAAACATGAGCGATACAACCAGAAGATTATCGTTCTTGGACCGTTATTTAACCCTTTGGATTTTCCTGGCAATGGGTGCGGGCCTTGGATTGGGTTACGCCTGGCATAGTCTGCCGGCGACCATGGCCCATTTTGAATTCGGCACCACCAATCTGCCGATCGCAATCGGCCTGATTCTGATGATGTATCCGCCCACTGGCAAAGTCCGCTACGAAGAGCTTGGCAAAGTGTTTCGCAACACCCGCGTGCTGGGGCTTTCCCTTTTTCAGAACTGGGTCATTGGCCCGCTGCTGATGTTTGGACTGGCGATTCTGTTTCTTCGCGCCCATCCGCTTTTTATGGTGGGTCTGATTCTGATTGGTCTGGCCCGCTGTATTGCGATGGTGATTGTATGGAATGATCTGGCCAACGGAAATACGGATTATGCCGCGGGTCTGGTGGCCTTTAACAGTATTTTTCAGGTTGTATTTTACAGTCTGTATGCGTGGGTGTTTATCAAAATATTGCCGCCGCTGCTGGGCCTGCATCTTGGAAATGTGGACTTGGCGGCCATTTCTATTTTAAGTATTGCCCGCAGCGTGCTGATCTATCTGGGGATTCCGTTTCTGGCCGGGATGGCCACGCGTTATATTCTTTTAAAAATCCGCGGCCGGAACTGGTACGAACACAATTTTATTCCACGCATAAGCCCGCTGACACTTGTTGCCCTGCTGCTGACCATTGTGGTTATGTTCGCCCTGCAAGGTCGGCAGATTATCGCCGCACCCGGATCGGTCCTGTTCGTAGCCATTCCGCTGCTGATTTATTTTGTGGTCATGTTTCTAGTGAGTTTCTGGATGGGGAGGAAAATCGGAGCGGATTATTCACAGACGGTCACAATCTCTTTTACCGCCGCAAGCAATAATTTTGAACTGGCCATTGCCGTTGCCGTGGCGCTTTTCGGCGTGGCCAGTCCCGTGGCGTTTACCGCGGTCATCGGCCCGCTGGTGGAAGTCCCCGTCATGATTGGACTGGTGAATGTCGCACTTTTTATGCAAAAGCGCTATTTTCCGGCGGAAACCGCCAAAAGAAGCACTTTGCCAGCAGAAATCGGCGAAATCGGCTTCCCCGCGGTGGCTTCGCGCCACAAATGCTAAGTCGCTTGGGATTGCCGCGTTATATTGTAAAAGAGCCTCCTGATGACCGGAAACCAGCCTATTGAACAAACCATTCAAGACCGCTACGCCCAGGTGGCGCGCAGCACGCTTTCCAGCCACCATGCCGGGGTGGCATCGGTCGCACAAGCTTTTGGCTATTCGGAGGAAGAGTTACATTCAATTCCTGCCGAAGCCAACATGGGGCTTTCCTGCGGAAACCCGACCGCCATGGCCAGCCTGCGCCCGGGCGAAACAGTCGTGGACCTCGGCTGTGGCGGCGGTCTGGATGTGTTTTTGGCGGCACAAAAAGTGGGCCCCGCGGGAAAAGCAATCGGGATAGATATGACACCCGCCATGATCGACCGGGCCAACGCAAACGCCGCCAGCGGCGCAGACGGCAAGCCATTTACCAATGTAGCGTTTCATCTGTCACATATTGACGCACTGCCGCTGCCCGCCAATAGCGTGGACTGTGTGATTTCTAATTGCGTCATCAACCTCGCTCCAGATAAACCGACTGTTTTTCGTGAAATCGCCCGCGTGCTAAAGCCGGGCGGACGGGTGGCGGTCAGCGATATTGCCCTGAAAAAGCCGTTGCCGGATGAGCTTGCCCGCAATATTTCCGCATGGGTAGGCTGTATTTCCGGAGCAATTGCGATTGAAGATTATCGCCAGGGACTTCGGGCAGCCGGCTTTTCCCAAGTGGAAATTGTAGACAGTCAGACCGATCTGAACGCCTATGGTGCGGTGGGAAAACAATCGGTCTGCTGTTCTCCGGCGATGGAAAATGCCGAAGACCACACCGCCCCGATAAGGGCCACGACCGTCGGCGCACTAAATGTTCTGGAAACCAACTGCTGTGGACAAGCCACTTCGGAGGAAACTGGCGTACATGATGATCTGGCCACGCTGGCGAAAAAATATGACCTAAATGAATATGCCGCCAGTGTGAAGGTTTTTGCGGTTAAACCGGGCTGAGCCTGCCGGCGCTTTACCAACGGAAAAGCCAGGGGCAAGGCACTCTGGGTTATTCAACCGGGACGCGACATGCCAGCGACGATTGGAGTCCGCAATCGGATGCGCGAATTGCCGTTTCCACCGCGCGAACCAGTTGAGCGCGGTCGGAGGCAATTCGGTCCTGCGGTCGCAGACGACTTTCCAGAATTGCCTGCCGCATATCCGCAATCGCAGCGGGCACAGATTTTCCGGCGACGTCCGCCAGAAAACTGCGGCGAAGAAAGCAGAAAGACGTGTGAAGACGGGCCATTTCCTCCATCAGCAGACGACA
>JAJZEY010000548.1 GCA_021805585.1 Planctomycetota bacterium | reverse complement strand
ATTCTGCTGATTCCGCCGAGCATATTGTAGAGAACATACCTTTGCACGCCATTCATCAGCAAAAACAGACAGGCAAGTTCCACACCCCATCGCGGGCCAAGATTCATGTGCCGCACAAATACGCTCACCACAATAAACAGCAGTGCAATCGGTGGCATACTGGCCAGCGATTGGGATACCGATGAAAGAGCGCGAAGTGCCCGCGGACGTCGGCGCGCCCAGAGAACGGTCGGAATGATCCACGCGAGGGATAGCAGATACGCCAAAAGAATCCGAAGATATGACCGCGCGATGGCCTCGGGAATGAGTCTGGCCAGGGGCGACACGCCAGCAGCGATAACATGCCATGAATAAAACCCGCCGCCCAGAACCAGTACGACTATTGTCAGCCAGCCGACCAGGCGCTGGCTGGCGTTCCACAGACGGACCACTGGCCGCACCACTTCAATGCGTGGCAATGTAATGCCACTGGCTGTGCCATGAAGGCGGCGCAGAAATCGGCTGGTCGCCCGATTCATGGGATGGACGATATAGTCCATGGCCAGTCGCGGTACCCGCCCCTTTTGATACCAGCCCAGAATTCCCCGATGATCGCGCGAAAGCGTGGAGACTGACATTTCATATTTAAAACGTTCCGCCCAGACCCCTAGCGGTCTCCATATAAAAAATTCCATCAACAGCACAATCAGCATCAGTGTGCCGGCCCCCATGCAGTTGTATAAAATCGGATGGCGCGAATCAACCGCCTGTCCCAGAAAACTACCCAGCCCTGGCAGCGTGATATTTTGATTTCCAACCGTCAGAATTTCACATGCCGTCAGGGCGAACCAGCCCGCGGCCCAACTGACGATGCTGTTGTATAACAATCCTGGAATGCAGACTGGCAGTGTGATGGCAAAAAACCTTTGCGAGCCGCGAATACCGAAGCTCTCGGCCGCTTCCACCGTTTGCGGCGGCATCATGCGCAGACTTTCATAAACGGAAAATGCCATATTCCAAGCCATTCCGGTGAAAATCAGCACGATAGCGCTGAATTCCATTCCCAGCCGTCCGCCACCAAAAACCGCCGCCGCGACCGCAAGTGCGGCGGGAAAGAAACTGACAATAGGAATGGATTGAAGAATATCCAGCACGGGCAGAATAATTCGTTCGGCTTTGCGGTTGCGTGCGGCGTAAATTCCGACGCTTAAAGAAAAAAGGAGGGAAACGATATATGCCACGATCATTCGGCTCAGGGATTCCACGGCGTCCAGTGGAAGTTGCCACGCCCGCACCGGAACGTGAACATGACTTAATACGCTCCGCTGAAGCAGCCCGGCCAGCAATGCCGCTCCAAGCAGGACCAAGGCGGCGGCAACCCAATAGCCGATCACATTGGATCGATGCGGCTGGGTTTCCTCCAGGGTTGCCATGGTCGAATGCTCCGCCATACTGTCAGTTCCGGCCCATTTCCTTTCCGCGGCGATGCAGCCACGCAGGTGTGCCATGGGTTGGGATTATACGGCGTAATTGGCTGGTGTCACGAGTGCATGTAAGGAATTGGATAGGATGCGGCCCACGAACAGATTCGTCGGGGAAAACAGTTCGCGGCTTGAGCGCTACGCGTAACGCGCTGCGGCGGCCAGGACGGTTTGGCGTTGCATTCATTTATTTCAAGTGACCGAATTTTGGTTAATCGGCCAAAAGCCGGAAAGCACAGGCGTGCCACGCGCCGATCAATATGATTAATGCGCCTGAATCAACACTCCCGCGGCATCTTTGTTCACCGGATGCATGATAATGCCACCGAATGCACCGCCCCGATACCGACGGGTGAGAAAGGATGCAGGCAAATAAAGGACCGCCCGGAATGTCCTGGCCCAAGCCATTCATGCGTGGCGGCGATCCTCCCAAACAATTTAACCTGACATAAGGATTCATTCCCGTTTCGGGATTCCATGCCGCCGGTGGCATATTGCCAATTGCCGGGCCATTTGCGGGTTGTGAAGGTGCCTTATTTTTCGACAAATCCAATCGGAGCGGCCAGCATAACCTGATCTGACTCCAGCACATGGAGCAGATCAATCATCTGCAGCGTGGTGTTGCGGTAGGGCCGCGGCATTCCAGAAATAACCATGTTTAGGCCCATAGGCAATTCAGTACTTATGCCGAGTTTTTCCCGAATCATTTGGGCGAAACTATGTGCTTGCGGATAGACCAGCACCTGATAGTCGCCTTTGACGTGTGCAGTTCTGGCTGCGGCAGTTATGACGCTGCTCAAGGAACCGACCCGGTCCACCAAGCCGGCTTTTATAGCGGCTTGTCCGGCAAAAAGGCGGCCGCGCGCGACAGCCTGAATATTGGCGATTTTACCGTGGCGGGCTTCCATGACCCGGCGCGTGAACAGGGCGTAGGTGCGTCGCATAAGCTCTGTGACATATGTGCGTTGTTCAGGCGTGAAGGATTCTGTGGGATTAAAGAGGCCGGCGTTCTTGCCTTTGGCAAAGGTTTCCAGACCGATGCCGAGCTTTTTAAGGAGATTGCCATACACCACTTTTCCGCCGACCACACCGATGGACCCGGCAATCGTGCCTGGGTCCGCGGTAATGCTGGATCCGGCGGTGGAAATATAATAGCCTCCGCTGGCAGCTTCCGCGCCCATGGAGACGCTGAGCGGCTTGATTTTTCCGGCGGCATGAAGAATCTGCCAAATGTCTTCAC
>JAJZEY010000172.1 GCA_021805585.1 Planctomycetota bacterium | reverse complement strand
GGAAGCGGAGCAGCGTGTTGAACATGCACATGACCTGTATGAACGTGGCCGGTGGGAGGAAGCCGTTTCTGAATTGCGTCGCGCCATAGAAATCAATCCGACCATCGGGGCATGGTATTTTAATCTGGGCATTACGCTGGACATGATGGAGCGTCATGACGAGGCTTTGGCCGCGTATCGCAAGGCGTTGTCTCTGGAACCCGAAGACCTTGAAACACTTAACGCGGCGGGGACGGACTGTGTCCGCATAGGGCGGTACAAGCAGGCGATCCGCTTTTTTGAACGTGCCCAGCAGTTGGATGCGGGCTTTGAGCCGTGCTACTGTAACCGCATAACCGCGTACAGTGAACTTGGGGAGCATGAAAAAGCCGAGGAGATGTTTTACCTGGCTCGACAGTACCGGGAAAAGTGCCCGGCCTGCTTTTACAACATGGGCTGTTCGCTGTTTGCCCGCGCGAATTACGAACGTGCCCTGTGGTGCTGGCGGCAGGTTCTGGAAATGGAACCGGATTATCCGCAGATTCATGCCCGCATTGCCGATGTGCACTGGGCCAAGGGGCAGTTGGCGGAGGCCCGGCGGCATTTAATGGAGGAACTCCGGTGCGATCCGGGGAATCTGGATACGCTGCTGGACCTGGGTGAACTGCTGATGGAAATGCGTCTGCCGGCGGCGGCGGGGGAAAAGTTCCGTCAGGTGCTGGACCTTGAACCTGAAGAACCGACCGCGCATTATCAACTCGGCGTTCTGGCGGAGGCCCAGGGGGATAGCGGCCTGGCGCTGGAACGGTTCAAGTTTGTGTTGCAGCATGACCGGCATTACAGCGGTGCGCATCTGCAAATAGCCCAGATACACCACCGGCGGAAGAGTCGTGCCGAAGCGGTGTACCACGCGAATTGCGAACTTTCCCAGGCCGATCTGGATGAGGGGACGCTGCTGGCCCTTGGCCGTCTGTTTATGGATATGCATCAGCTTGAATCCGCCCGAACGGCGTTGGAGCGGCTGGTGGAAATGAATCCACGGCACGTGGAAGGCCACCACGCGCTGGCGGTGACCTTGCTTCTGGACAACCGTCTGGAGGCGGGCATAGGCCAATGCCGGGCGGTATTGAAACTTCAACCCAAGTATATGCTGGCGATGTCCAACCTGGCGCTGGCGTATATCAGCCGCCATGATTTTGCCCGTGGGCGGTACTGGCTGGATCAGGCACTGGACATTGCCCCGGAAGATACTCAGTTGCGGCAGATTCAAACCCGTTTTCGCCTGGCGCTGGCCTGGTGGAAACTTCGGCAAGCCATGGGACGGCTGGCGGCACATTTCCGCCGCCGGTCAGAATGAATTTTTAGACGGGTCGGTGAATCTGGCTTCCCAGATGGCGCATGGTGTCGGAAACCGATTCACGCCTCATGCCTGCGGCGGTCTGCCAGTCAATCACTTCTCCAGCAGCCATCTGGGCTTCAATCCGGCGGTTACCCTGTACACCGGCTTGGGACGATGCACCGCGCGGTTACGGCTGGGGCGGCACAAAGCCGCGGCGAATTGTGTTTTCCGTAACGACCTTCGCCTGTGCGAATTGCAGAAGGTAGTCGGGTCCGCCGGCTTTGCTGCCCAGACCGCTTAATTTTGCACCGCCGAACGGTTGGCGGTTGACCACTGCGCCCGTGATGCGGCGATTGATGTAAAGATTGCCAACCGCCATTGTGTGGCGCACAAAGTCAATTGTCCGAGGGTTGCGGCTCATGATGCCACCGGTCAGGCCGTAGCGGCTGTTGTTGGCCAGAGTGACCGCCTGATCAATATTTTTTACGCGAAAGACCGCTAGAACAGGGCCGAATATCTCCTCCTGCGCCAGCATGCTGTCCGGATTTACATCGGCGAAAATAGTCGGTGGAATATAAAAGCCGTCAAGGTTCCGCGGAACCGTGGCCTGAAAAACCAGGTGTGCTCCCGACTTTGCCTGTTCCACCGCCAGTGCAATGCGATCCCGTGCCGGTTGATCTATGACCGGGCCGACGAAGGTGGATGAATCCGCGGCGTCTCCAATGCGCAGGCTGGCGGCGGCATCCATAAGTTTTCCCATCAGCGAGTCGTACACATTCTCCAGCACAATCAGTCGAGAGCAGGCACTGCATTTTTGGCCTGCATATGAAAAAGCCGACGCGATGATATCCGGAATTGCGTCATCCAGATTGGCGTCATCATCCACAATAATCGCATTTTTTCCGCCCATTTCGGCTATCACGCGTTTGAAATGGCACCTGCCGGGCGTGGCGGCCGCGGATATAATCCGCCGCCCGGTCGCCTCAGATCCGGTAAACGCAATCAGGGCCACATCGGGATGTTCGACCAGCGCCCGGCCAATGTCGTCGCCACCCGGCAGAAAGCCGATTGTGCCGGCCGGAAAGCCAGCCTCAAGCAGCGCCTGCCAAAGCCACCATGCGGTTACAGGCGTTTGCGGAGCGGGCTTGATCAGCACGGGATTGCCCGCCGCCAATGCCGCCGCCGCCATTCCGGCGGGAATGGCCAGGGGAAAATTCCATGGCGCAATAATGGCCGCTGGGCCAATTCCATGATATGTGTATGTATTCGATTCACCACTCACGTCCATGTTGCGGCTGGCCAGAAACCGCGTCGCGCCAAAAGCCGCATGGCGGATATGGTCCACCGCTTCGCACACATCCGCATCCGCTTCCATCCACGGCTTGCCGGCTT
>JAJZEY010000584.1 GCA_021805585.1 Planctomycetota bacterium | reverse complement strand
CACGAATCGGTCAGACACTTGACGGATGATGCGAATCGAGCTGTTTGGCCGTTTTAGAAGGGCCGATTCAGCAGATGCCCACCCGTACCAGCCATTTTTATCGGCGAGTCGTTTGACACGGCATCTTATGATATAGGTATGTTTATATATTGTTACAAATGAAACTGCGTGAACTTTAAGGCGGGGAATCCCTTAAACGATTATCGGGTGTTCCAAACCGGCTCAACACGAGCAAAAACGCCGTGGTCTATTGGTCCGCGGTCAACGGCGAATTGTTTCGAGAATTCCGGAGATGATATGGGATCAAGAGAAGATTCTGCGCATCTGGATTGATGCAAAGCGCCTACCCGTCGACGCGCTGCAATTTCGCGAATTGAAGGATCAGCGTTTTGCGGCCTGCCGATTGAAATTCCACCACGGCCCGTGTTTGGGCCGGATCATCGCCAATTTCCGCAATGCGGCCCAAGCCGAAATTGGGGTGTCGCACCAGCTGGCCCTCGCGAAAATCTGAACCGGCCGCAGCTGACTCCGCCGAACCTGCCGCCACCGCCGGTGTGCCGACCGCCGCGGAATGACTGTGATTGGCAACCGCGGCCGAGGCTCGATTTCCCGGCCGGACATGACGCGGGGAATTATCCCGAAAGCCAACAGATCCAGCGGACGGAAGCTGCCGGCTAAGGTCAACTTCCTCCATGCACTCTTCGGGCAACTCGGAAATGAATCGGGAGCGCAGACGGGATTCCGAACGTCCCATGACCATTCGCCACGCTGCATAGCTGATGATAAGCCGTTCCATGGCGCGGGTAATTCCCACAAATGCCAGTCGGCGTTCTTCTTCAATATCATCTTCTTTAGCCTGATACCCAATGGCCCGTTCATGGGGAAGAATACCCTCTTCAAGCCCCGCCATGACCACCACCGGAAATTCCAGACCTTTGGCGGCATGTAGTGTCATCATGGTAACGGCACCGCGATCCGACTTCATACGGTCCGTGTCCGAAACCAGCGTCACCTGGGTCAGATAATCCAGCAGTGTGCCGCCCGGGTTCTGCCGGTCGAACTCGGCGGCAATGTTTATCAATTCCTGAATATTTGACGCGCGTTGCAGCGATTCTTCATCGGCCGTTTTAAGGTCTAGAAAACCCGCGCCGCGAATCAGCTCTTCCATAATGGCGGCTACCGGTATTAGAACCGGCGACACCTTCGAGGATTCCTGGAAATCCTGCGGCTGAAAATCCGGGCCGATTGGCGTCGGACCTGGAAAAAAAGCATTGTCGGCTGATTCCCCTTGTGGCGGGGGGGCAAAGTCAGCGGTGAAAGTGTCCGCCGGTGGGTTAAAGTCAACTGCTGAATCGGCCTGGACGTTCGCCGATTCGTCGGCCGGATCAATCGCATCATTTTCCGGAATTGCAGGGGACCGCAGCGTTGGCTCAATTCTCGCGTGCATGGCCTGAATTAGGCGGGCGAAACGGCTGGCGCCGTCAACAACTTTCCTGCTAAGGCCAGGAATTTCCGCGGCACGCGCTGCGGCGACTAAATGACTGATGCCGTTTTCCACGGCAAACATGCCAATGCGCGAGACACTCGTATCCCCGATTCCGCGGGCGGGAACGTTGATCACGCGTTCAAAGCTGACAGAATCACCCGGATTCATAACCAGTTTCAGATAAGCCAGGACATCTTTCACTTCGCGCCGGGCGTAAAATTCCGTCCCGCGTACAATCTGATACGGCACGCCGGATTTCATCAGGGCGTCCTCAAGTACGCGGGAGAGTGAATTCACGCGATAAAAAATCGCCATTTTTTCCCACCCGACGTTCTCATGTTCATGCAGTGACCGCAGGCGACGGACAATTTCCTGCGACTCCTGATATTCGTCCGCGGCGACTATTGAAACAATTTTTCCACCGATCGGATTTTCCGTCCACAGTTCTTTCTGTTTACGCACGCGGTTGTGGGATATCAGGCCGGAAGCGGCCTTTAGAATGGTTTTTGTGCTGCGGTAATTCTGTTCCAACAACACCACCCGGGCGTTGGGAAAATGCTTTTCAAATTCCAGAATGTTGGACATGTTGGCACCGCGCCATGCATAAATGGACTGGTCCGGATCGCCGGTAGCACAAATATTCTGATGTCGCGCGGCCAACATTTTAACGATCAGAAACTGTGCATGATTGGTGTCCTGATATTCGTCAATGAGAATGTACTGGTACCGGTCCTGAAGCTGTTCAAGCACGTCGCGGTGGTCGCGAAGCAGAAAGGCGGTTTTAAGCAATAGATCGTCAAAGTCCATGGCTTTATTTTCGCGCAACAGGGCTTCATAGCTGCGGTAAGCCTTGGCTACATTGGTGTTGTAAAACCCACTGGCATGTTCGGCAAAGGCGTCGGGAGTCTGGAGGCGGCTTTTGGCACCGCTTATTTGGTCAAGTACGCGGGCGGGGGTAAAGTTGTCTGGGGATATGCCCGCTTTCTCCAAGGCCTGTTTCACCAGTTTCAACTGGTCTGAACTGTCCAGAATACTGAATGCCGAAGGCATGCCCAACACCGGGGCAAATTGCCTGAGCAACTTCACGCACAGGCTGTGAAATGTCGATACGGTAATGCCTTGAGCTGTCCGCGGCGGAAGAAATTTAAGCAGATCCACAGTGCGACCGCGCATTTCACCAGCCGCCTTATTCGTAAACGTAACAGCCAAAATATTCCTGGGTGGAATACCT
>JAJZEY010000286.1 GCA_021805585.1 Planctomycetota bacterium | reverse complement strand
TCCCCCGCAATTAAAAACCGAGCCGACGGTCAGCAGCATTGCCGTGCATCGGCTGGAAGAACAGATTCTGCTGCGGCACCCGCACCTGGCCCATGCCATGGCGACCAATCCGCGACAGGAAATCGTGAATCTTTCGCGTCAGGGACACCCTTTTGTCATCGCACAATTAAGGCATATTCTGCCGCCGCGCATTCCCAGTGAACTTATTGAGGCATTTTTTGAGGGCCTCATCCTGTTTCTGATCTGCTTTTTCGTGGGACGTAAATGGAAGAAAGAGGGAATTGCGGCGGCAACTTTTGCCGTTGGTTATCCAATCATGCGGATCATCGGGGAACAGTTCCGTGTGGGGGACCAGCCGAAGCTGATCTTCGGGCACTGGATAAGCCTGGGCATCATTTACAGTGTTCCGATGCTGCTGGGCGGGTTGGTATTCCTGATCTGGATGATTCTGCGGAAAGATCCCAATCCGCTGCATCAGGCGACCACAAAGGCGGAAAAATTGACGGACCTCGCGTAAAACGCTTTCGCATCATTACGCGATCAGCCGCGATAAAAAGCCAGAACCGCATCGGCCACCTGATGCACCTGCGCATCGGTCAGTTCCGGAAAAACGGGCAGCGCCATCACGTCCAAACAGGCTTTTTCCGCATGAGGAAACGCACCTGGTTTATAACCAAGGTGCGCAAAACACTCCTGCAGGTGCAATGGCAGCGGATAGTAAATGGCGCAGCCGATGCCAAATTTCGTCAGATGGTCGCGAAGGGCATCTCGCCGCGGTGCCCGCACCACATACTGGTGATACACATGATGGCCCCCGGGCAGCGCAACGGGCGGCTGCACATCTGTACCGGCAAAGCGGGCGTCGTAAATGGCGGCTATTTCCCGCCGCCGATTATTCCATCTATCAACATATTTTAATTTAACGTCAAGCACGGCGCATTGAATCCCATCCAGGCGAAAATTGCCGCCCACAAAAGCGTGGTGGTAACGTGTGGTTTCACCATGCTGACGCGTCTGGGCCAGTCGTGCGGCGAACGCGGCGTCGCGTGTAAGAATCGCGCCCGCATCGCCGGCGGCACCAAGATTTTTCGTCGGGTAAAACGAAAGGCAGGCGGCCCGTCCAAGTTGCGCGCCCTGGTTGCCGTTCGGATCGCGCGAACCAATACTTTGGGCCGCATCTTCCACAATGGAAATCCGGCCACCGGAAGCCAGACCCGCCAACGCCGCCATGTCACACATCTGGCCGAACAGGTGCACCGGCAGAATCGCCCGGGTTGCGGAGGTCATGGCCGCACCGACGCTGGAAATATCCATCAGAAAACTGGCCGGATCAATATCCACAAAAACGGGAACCGCCCCCACACGCGAAATACAGCCAGCCGTGGCGAAAAAGGTAAACGGCGTGGTAATCACTTCATCTCCCCGGCCGATGTTCAACGCCATCAGCGTGGCCAGAATGGCGTCGGTACCGCTGCTTACGGCAATGGCATGGGCCTGGGTATAACGCCCAAGGTTTTCTTCAAACCGCTTAAGCGCGCTTCCCCCGATGTATTCTGTTGTTTCCAGCACCTGGTGGATGGCCTGTTCAATTTCGGCCCGCAGCGGTTGATATTGCGTGACCAACTCGAACATCGGGACCCGCCCGGCGGGGCCCACGCCCGGCCCCGTGCTGACTTTTGCGGTGGAAAACTCTACCATGCAATCCCCTGTATAAAATGGATGGCCAACCGCCGCGGCCATTGTGGCGGCATCTTTCGCTGAATAAATGGTATGACAGGGGCCACAGGCTGTCCATGCCTTTGGAACCGGCGCGGGTATAATTAAATGGTCGCGATGCCGCCGGACGCCGGCGCGGCGCTGGAGTTATTCAATGCCCAGGACAAACAAAGAACCCGCGGAACGCTGCCGGCCGCCAGTCATATCGCCACCACTGTTCGCATTTTTCAGCCATTATTTCATATACTATCTGCGTAAACATTTTAATTCCGTGCGGATTGACCGCCAGACGCCGGTACCGGTGCTTTCCGGTCCCACGCTGTTTTATATGAATCATCCATCCTGGTGGGACCCGCTGGTGGCAGCCGCCATCGCCTTCCGCTGTTATCCCGGTTATCAGCATTTTGCGCCCATAGACGCCGCAGCCCTGGAACGCTATCGGTTCATGATGAAAATTGGATTTTTTGGCATACAGCGGAATTGCCGGCGTGGCACATTGAGATTTCTGCAAACAAGCCGCGCCATCCTGCGGGAACAAAAGATGGCACTTTGGCTTACCCCGCAGGGCGACTTCACCGATCCGCGCAACATCAGCGCACCGCTGCGGCCGGGCATCGGCCACCTGGCCGCAAGCATTTACCCGCTCACACTTATACCCGTGGCCATTGAATATGCCTTCTGGCAGGAGCGGCTGCCGGAAGCCTTTATCCGGTTCGGTACGCCCGTGCTGACAACCGCCCGGCAGGATCTGTCGAATCATTCCATTGGGCCGACCACGGCGGCCCAATGGACGAGCCATCTTGCCGACGCCTTGGGTTATGGGCAAACCGCGCTGGCACAAAACGTTATCACCCGCGAACCGGCCCGCTTTACCACCTTGCTTACCGGCCGCATCGGTATAGGCGGTATATATGACCTGGCGCGTCGCACGAATGCGTGGCGCAAGGGCCGCGTTTTTTTTCCCGGCCACGAGGGTCCGCAGGCGTGACAATATTTTTTCTTGCAA
>JAJZEY010000552.1 GCA_021805585.1 Planctomycetota bacterium | reverse complement strand
CCAGGTGGGCCGCCGCACCGTTGATTCCGATGACCCCCGAACCAGCCGGACCGGCGATAATATACGTCTCAAATCGCACTCCATTGTGAATATCGGCCACGAGAACTTTTTCATTGGCCAGCAGACCGCTTTTAGCCAATAGGTCACTGTCGATCGTGATACTTCCCACGTAATCGCGGTTGGCCTGGGTAATAATTGCACCGTGTATTTTGGCG
The DNA here is from genome assembly GCA_021805585.1 of Planctomycetota bacterium. The sequence goes on along the minus strand of JAJZEY010000552.1, from coordinate 2,516 downwards.
CGTAGCATTGTCAGCAACATAGTCACGTTTCCATCAGGCGCCGGACGGGCTTTCACCGCTTCCGCCAGGCGCGAATGGAGAGTTTAAGGGATGCAACCGATGCCGTCCATAAAGTTCAATGGTCCCCTGGGCTTTTGGTGATTGCCGGTCTCTTCTTCGGCTCATCGGGCATAACCTCCCCATCCGGCACATCTGCGCCCGGCCATGGGCTTGACAGGCAGTTGGAAAAAAAACAGGTTCAACTATTTCCGCATCCGCGGGATGTACCTTGTCCGCTGAATATTCACCGATTGTTCCACCACGCCCTGGGAAGGGGTATAATGCGGGGCAGTGTTGAAATCAATTTTCCTGTTTCGGAAATCCTGTTTAAGACTATCTTGCTTGCCGGAGGTCGATACCATGCGAACACGTTTCAACGGTCTGATCATGCCCGAAAGACGATTCGCACTAATCTTTGCTGCCGTCCTGCTGGCCGCCCACGGTTTTTGCGGCCACGCCGGCGCGCAAACCGTGCCTGCGGCCAAAACCGCCGCAAAATCCGCCGCAGTCACAAAGATGCTGCCCATCCGCTTCATCCGCTGGCAACCCGTGCGGACACAGGCCATTTTGAATCGGCTTGCCAGGGATGGCGATTTTGCCAAAGCCAGAGCCGCGCTGGATGTTCTGTGCGATCAGGCGATTGCCCGCGGCCGCCGCGAGCAGACGCGCATTATTCGCCGCACCGATTTTGCCCGTGAATTGGTCACTCAACTCGCAACAGTCCCTGGAAAAAAGTTAAGGTTACGCCTTCTGGCCTATCTTGAAAAAAACCATGTTCTGGCCCAGACGCTCGTATTTCTGGTGGAAATTCAGAAGCCGCAGTGGCCCCGGATTTACGCCATGTTGGATAACCTGCACCGCAAACTGGGAAAACGGGCGGCCCGCTATCCAAATTTAACCGCAGCCATTTGCAGCGTTCTTTACCAGCCGCTGACCGTGCACATGAACGAAAATCCGGCGACTTCGCCAGACCCTGTACGGCTCTGGAAATTTTATGTGAATAATCAGGGCAAGATGTTTTTTGGCATTAAGCCGATGCCCGCCGAACTGCTGATTTATGTTGTGGATGGCACCACCAGTATTTCCGACCACCGGTGGGCCCTGGCAAAATATCAGGGCAATTCCGATACCGGCCAACTGTTCTTCAGCATCAACTACGATTACGGCTTCCTGCATGGCAAAGGTTTAAAGATTGACACCGCCGGTTTTACCCTGCCGAATATTCTTAAATATGGCGGCGTGTGCGTTGATCAGGCTTATTTTTCCACGGAAGTCGCCAAGGACATCGGCATTCCCTCGGCACTTGATGAAGCGATGGGCAATGACGCCGGCCACGCCTGGGCTGGTTTTCTGCAAGCCCACGGACGGCACGGCTGGTGGAATTTCCTTTCCGGTCGCTATCAGGAATACCGCGGAATTCAGGGCCATGTGCTGGACCCGCAAACGCGTGGCCGCGAACCGGATACGTTTATTTCACTTAGCGCCCAACTGATTCACACCACCTCCCACGACCGCTGGAACGCCGTGGCACTTACCGACGGGGCCGAACGGCTGGCCGAACTTGCCCTGCGTCATCAGCAACTTCATGCCGCTCCGCTGCCCTCTTACGTTCGCGATATCCGCCAGACGGCGCGCCAGGCCGACATAGCCGAAACACAGGTACTTTTGCGGCACGCCATTAAATTTTGCGATGGCTATGCCCCCGCCTGGTATATGGTTAGTGCGCTGGCCCGGCACAACAAACTTCGCTACAGCGACAAAACCGCCTGGTCGCGTTCGGTCATCAGCCTGTGCGGGCAACGCTACCCGGATTTCGCCATGGCGATTCTAACACCCATGATTCTGAACATTAAAAATGTCCATGAGCAGAACGTGCTTTGGAACCGGCTGTTCAACCTGTTTTCACATACCCGGTTCGATCTTGCCGGCCAGGTTCGCATGTATCAGGCCGCCATGTGGCGCAAGGCCGGAAAGCTGACCCGCGCCGGTCAGTGTTATATGGATATTATCAATCGCTTCGCCAGTGACGGCCCCTTTATTATCGGCGCGATCCACGGTGCCCAAACCGTTCTGGAAAGCCAGGGACGGAAGGATCAGGTACTGCAATTATGGGAAATCGCCTGGCGGAATATTACCCCGCCGGCAACCGATCTGGGCACATTTGTAACCGACAGCGTCTGGTATAAGGTGGGCGAAGCGCTTAAACAAAAACTTGCCGCCGCCGGCCATTCCAACAAGGCGCAACTTGTGGATGCCAAACTTAAACAACTGCTGGTTTCCGCAGGCGTTCAGAATTAAAGCCCGGCTGGGGGTTTCCACCCGCGGCGAATGAACTTTGTTTGGCAAACCTTTCCCACGCCCCGGCTGCGGCCGCAACCTGATGGCCGGACCGAGGCCTAAATGGATAAGATATGTCCATTCGCTGGCCCGCCCGACCACAATAAATATGAATCACCCCTGCAAAATTCGCCTGGAGG
>JAJZEY010000578.1 GCA_021805585.1 Planctomycetota bacterium | reverse complement strand
ATGCGTGCCACAAGGTCAAGGTAGTCTTCCAGATAGCGCACCGGCGGCATGAATATATGCAGAATTCCGCCGCGCGCTTCCGCGCACATCGCCGTGCGGATAATCCAGGGGGCGCTTTGCTGCTGCGCAACGCGACGGGTCGGATCATCGGTCCGGTCCGGGCTTTTTTCATCCGGGCCAAGCGGACGCAACTTCCGACCGGTACCCGAGCCAATCGCAAATTCCGTCTGTTGCTGGCGAATCCACTGCGAATTCGGCCGGATGGTATCACCGGGCGCTTCAATGGCTGTGGAGAAAAATTTTTGGGTGCGGAAATCCGGCAGTGGCTGCCGCGGTTCCCACAGGTCCTGTTCATGGGTGAAGGGTAAATCACCGGCCGCAACCCAGGGCAGACTGTCCAGCGGTAACCGAAGCCCCATTGGCGAGTCACCCGGAATCAGGTACATCCGTTCCGGACGAAGGAACCATTCACCCGATTCCCACTTGCCCGATGCGCCCCAGTGGGTCGGTCGAAGTGGCAGCGCATAGCCGATAATTCTTGAAAGCCCCTGTTCAAAAACTTTGGCCAGACGCTTGCGGTCTTCCTCATTTTCTAATTTGTTTTGCAGCGGATCCACATTGGTGGGAAGTCGCCGTTCCTTCCAGAGATAATACCAGACATCCTCATATGCGGGCATCGCATATTTAGCGTTCACGTCCAGTGCCTCGCACAGTTTGGCCATGAATTTGCCTGCGGTGCGATAGTCGGCGTCCCCGTTGACCCCTTCCTCGGCCACCAGTGCCGGATTGGTCCAGATGGGAACATTATCCTTTCGCCAGTAGCAGCCAAAAGCATACCGTGGCAGGCTTTCGCCGGGGTACCATTTACCCTGACCGAAATGCAGCAGTCCGCCAGGCGAAAACCGATCGCGCAAACGTTTAAGCAGAACCCCTGACAAACGCCGCTTGTCCGGCCCCATGGCCAAGGTGTTCCATTCCGGCCCTTCCATGTCATCAATGGAGATGAACGTTGGTTCGCCGCCCATCGAAAGACGCATATCCTGCTGCTGCAAGACATCGTCAATCTTATCCCCCAGCGCATCAATCGCGATCCATTGCGCTTCCGTGTACGGCTTGGTAACGCGCGGGTCTTCATACAGCCGGGCTACGGACATTTCAACGCTAAAGGCGTCTTTTCCTTCTTCTTTGCCGATCCACGCAAAGCCGCCGAAAATTGGGGCCGCGTTACCCGGTTCAGCGGTTGCCGCCAGTGGAATATGACCTTCGCCGCACATCAGCCCGCTGGTGGAATCTAAACCGACCCAGCCTGCCCCAGGCAGAAAAATTTCCGTCCAGGCATGAAGATCCGTCACGTCTTTGCTTACCCCGGCCGGACCGTCCAATGGCTTAACGTCGGCAACAAGCTGAATCGAATAACCGGAAACAAAACGCGACGCCAAACCCAGGCTCCGCGCTGCCTGAACCATAAGCCATGTAAAGTCGCGGCAACTTCCGTGCGATTTTTCCAGTGTTTCTTCGGGCGGCTGTACGCCCGGTTCCATGCGAATGTCATATTTCAACGTTCGCTGCACCATTTGGTTCAGATCCACCAGTACATCCACCGTTCGGCGTCTTTCACCCAGATAACGCATGCGAAATTCATGCATAAATTGTTTGAAATGCGGTGTTTCCGGAAGTTTTTCCAGATAGGGCATCAGTTCCCTGGCTTGTGCATCCTGGTAAACAAACGGATAATGTTCGGCGTAGGTATCAATAAAGAAGTCAAAAGGATTTATGACCGTCATTTCGGCCACAAGATTCACCGAAATTTCCAGGTGATCCGCCGGTTCCGGAAACACCAGCCGCGCGACATAATTGGAATAGGGGTCCTGCTGCCAGTTAATAAAATGGTGGGAGGGTTTGACCTTAAGCGAATAGGCGGAAATAGGGGTGCGGCAATGCGGTGCCGGGCGAAGACGGACGATCTGCGGGGTCAACTGCACCAGCCGATCGTAAGAATAGCGGGTTTTATGCGAAAGCGAGATGCGGATAGCCATGCGGAATACAACTCCAAATGCGGCCAAAACCCTCGTTTTGCACCGAATGAACCTTATTCTTCCGCCGAAAAACCCGGTTTTCCGACGGATCGTTGTATCCTCGTTCCGCGACTCACGAGTATAGGGTCATTCGGAAAATAATTCGAGCCTGAAGCGTCTGGTCAACCGATGGGGTCTGTCAATTTTTCGGGCGTAATGCGGCTTTTCGTCTTCACAACCCGCATTTTTTTTGCGCCAGCGCCACTTCTTGTAACCCAACATGGCCTGACGCCCAATTTATCGGCAGCTCCAGCCGATAGGCCCACGCCATGGATGCCAAATCCTGAGGCCTTGCCGCAAGTTGGACGCGCCAATTGAGTCTCGGCTATCATGCGCGAAGTTTCCAGTTTAAGCGGACCGGCCGCCTTAAATTGAAAGAATAATGATTCGCGGCCAACACGACCGATAAACAGTGCATCACGCCGGGCTTAATAGCGGACACGGAACGCCCGCAAGGTCCGTCCAACGATTTTTAATAACGTGCTTATGGCAGGAGCCTTCATGAAACAACGTTATCTGATAACCGGCGGAGCCGGCTTCATCGGCAGTCATCTGGCTGGATTGCTTCTGGAACGTGGACAAAGCGTGTACGTTCTGGATGACGAATCAACCGGTTCACCGGAAAATATCGCCCATTTGCGAAACCATCCGGATTTTCAT